>JAZKZU010000288.1:0-11582 GCA_045612825.1 Eubacteriales bacterium | reverse complement strand
AGTATTCTGTTTGATATTGAGCGCCTCACATACTTCCGTAGCTTTAATGTTGTTTTTTCTCATGTAATGCTGGATGTTACGGGCCATTATTTGTTTATTCTCTTTCATGATATTTTCCTCCCTCCGATTATATTATCGGCTAAAACGAAAAAAAATTCAATATAGCCTTGACATACTTCGGTAAAACCGATATATTATCAATATGTGGTATCGGTTTAACCGAACACTACTACATATAAACCGAATAGAAAGGAGAGAGACAATGATGGTAACATTGGAGGCCGCCAGGGTGAATGCTGGATTAAAGCAATCTGAGGCGGCGGAGAAAATGGGCATAACACCCGAAACGTTGAGCCGATGGGAAAAAGGTAAATCATTCCCAACAGTTCCACAGATTACAAAATTAGAAGAATTGTATGGGGTTTCCTATGCTGATATTAATTTTTGCCCAGAAAAATCGGTTTAACCGAAATCAGGAGGGAAAAATGATATGACAGTAGATATCTCAAAACAATTCAAAATTGCCCGCTCTATGGTGGGCGAAAGTCAAGAGATGGTTGCGGTTAAGTCAGGCATTCCACAGAAAACCATCTCAAAGATCGAGACCGGGAAAGAGGTTTATATCTCATCAATGGTCAAGTTGGCGGAATACTACGGATTCAGATTGGAGTTGGTGGATCTATGCGGAAAGTAATGTTTATCGGGTTGTTTTTGATAATTTGTATGGTATCCATCAGCGCAAGTGCAGAGGGATTAAGGTATCCGGAAGTGTTTGAGAGTAGCGAAGTCGAATTTCATAAGATGCATACTACCGCATATTGTCTCCACGGAGTGACAGGCTCAGGCGGAACAACTCATCCGGGGATTGCTGCATGTGATCCATATCTTGGACAGGTGGCAATGATTTATTCCATGGATGGTGAGTTCCTGATGATGGCGGAGATAACCGATACAGGCGGAACAGAGGCGCTCCATCAGGGCCGATGCATTGATGTATGGTTCGATGATCTGGAGCAATGCAAAGAGTGGATGAAGAAAACCGAGGGTAAATGTATGGTTTACTTCATTGATGGTAACTAAGCCGATAATCCCTCAATCGAGGGTTATCCATACCCAGCGGGGCGGATCGTAACTATAAACCCAAATCCGCGTTATGTGCAACGGCGCGGTGTATGTGTATAACTGCTTTTTCTCCAAAAAAATATTGATTATGTGTCCAAACAAAACAACTATTTCCGGTCCGCTGGGAGTAATGAGAGTGAGGTGAGTGAGTAATGAGAGTTCTATCAAAGGTTCTATTCATAATCGGTCTGATAATCTTATGCGCTGGCATGATTACCATGAAGCAACTTAACTACCTGATCCCGTCAGTTATCGGCTGCATCGGTCTGATGCTCATGATGATCGGGATCGACATCGAGGAGGTTAATAATGAGGGGATATGTGAATAAGACCATTATGGTCGATGCGGAGTTAATGGAGCGGTTTAATCATGAAGCCCGGAGACATAGTAACCACAATGGATACTATGAGCCGACTTTATCCCGATTCGTTAATGATGCGTTATCTGATTACATGGATACATGGTTTAGTGATTATCCGGAGCCAGCAGATGATTAAAGAGAGGAGATTTAATTATGGCAACAACAAGTACACCAGTTGATGAGCAGCTGGAAGCAATGAAGAAACAAAAGCCAGTTATGGCAAAGTTGGGATTGATTCAATCTGAATTATTCGTTCCCAAGGATCAGCGTAACGATTTCGGTAAGTATAATTACCGCTCTTGTGAGAACATTCTAACCGCGGTAAAGCCATTGTGTGAGAAGTATAAATGTGTACTCCGCCTGGGTGATGCGGTTCCCGTATTCATGGAGGGTAGATTCTATATTAAAACAATGGTTCAGCTCTACGATCTGGAATCATGTACCGCTACATGCGCTACGGCATACGCAAGAGAAGAGGAAGAAAAAAAGGGTATGGACGGATCACAGATAACAGGCTCCGCTATATCGTATGCCCGTAAGTATGCGCTGGCCGGATTATTCTGCATAGATAATGAGAAAGATTCAGATGCGACAAATACAAAAGACAAGAACGGAATCGATCAGGATCCTAAGGCAAAGGCAAAGCCTACAACTATATCCGCCGAGCAGATCAACACGATAGAGGCGGAGCTGGATCGTACCGGGGTTGGTGTGGATGTGATCCTTGCGGCCGTTAAGAAGAAAAAAGTTGAGCTCATGACACAAGATGACTATGAGCTTGTTATGAAGAGATTAAAAGCAACATCGGATAAGGAGGAGTGATCTATGGGAATGCGAGCAAAAACCGATGAGCGCGGTGTGAAAGTTTGGAGAGATGATAAAGCTCAATATCCGCGCTATTCATTCTCTATCAGCAAGAAAAACGATGCGGGAGAATACGATAATTTCTACATGGAAATCAAATTTAAAAAGGATCTTCCTGAGCCTGATAACGGCGATAGTATCATCATCAATGATTCATTCTTATCGTTTAATGTCTGGACAGATAAAGAGGGTAAAAAACGGACATATCCGTATCTGATGGTGTTGGATTATGAGAATCTTGACGCAAAACCCAAGGATACCAGTTTTATCGATGTCCCTGAGGGAGTAGAAGAGGCGCTACCATTCAAATGATTATCCAGATAGATACGCGGGAAAAGCCGAGAGCCATACAGAAGATATTAGCAGATTTCCGGGAGCATGATGTGAAATTCTACTCCAGCAAGCTATACGCTGGGGATTACATGAATCCGAAAAAGCCGGATGTGGTTATTGACCGCAAACAGAATCTATCAGAGATATGCGGGAATGTGGGATCATCTCAGGAGCTGCATGATAGGTTCCGGGATGAGATTATCCGGGCGAATGATATCGGGGTAAAGGTTATTGTCCTGATCGAACACGGAGAGGGATACAAGACGTTAGATGATATCAAGTTCTGGCAGAATCCAAGAATTAAGAATCATCCGAAAGCCACGAACGGCCCGAAATTATACAAGATTCTTCATACAATGTGCCAAAGATATGATATGGATGTCATATTATGTGACAAAGACGAGACCGGAGCAAAAATAAGGGAGCTATTAGATGACAACACAGGAGATTAAAGAATCCGTCAATATGTCAGATGTCTTATCAGAGCGGGGCATATCCGTAAGGAATGGGATGTGTAAATGCCCATTCCACGATGACCGAAAGCCCAGCATGAAAGTTTACAAGGACGGATGCAGATGCTTTACATGTGCGGAATCATGGGATGTATTCGGGTTTGTTATGAAATATGACAATGTGACTTTCAAACAGGCATTTGTATCTCTGGGCGGAACATATAAGAAATCAACCAAAAGAGAGCGGATCCTGGCTAAAGGGAAACGAGACCGGGCAAAAGCAGACAGATCAGCTCATAAGATGGTCCGGAAAACGCTGCAGCATGAGTTACATTTATCCCTGATGATTTGCCGATTATGTGACAAGGTTTACCCGCCTCTATCAGATGAATGGTGCGAGATTAAGAACATGGAGCCGATATTTATCGGCTATTACGAAATGAAGTTTCAAGATGATCCGGAGGAGGTCACGGATATAGATGTATATCGAGAATGTAAACGATTTAACGAAAGATTCCTTTCAAGATAGAGAGCTATACGATGAGATTATTGCAATCGAAGATGGATTCCAGCGGCAAACTATAATCAATGAGATATCAAAAAAGGCCCGTGATTTAGGTGTAAAAGGAATGTTTGAAAGCACTATCAAAGCGGCTGAAAGAGAGTATAACAAACGAGAAAAACAGGAATTAGCCAAAAGGAATGAGAGCATCGGAGATCTGACTACTAATTTTGAGGTTGATGGAATTGTTGTTGAGCTTAATTGCGGGGATTGGATCGCTAACGATGATGAGGGTGTAAAGATCCACACAGAAAAAGGATATATGCAAGTATGCCCGCATCCCATTTACGTTAATAAGATACTCAAAAACGCAGAGACCGGGCAATATAGGGCGGAGCTGATCTATAAGCTCCGGGGCCGTGTTAATAGGATATTTGTACCGCGTGAGACTATTGCATCATCAAGCAAGATTATCCAGCTTGCAAATTACGGCATACAGATCACAGACGGGCAATCAAAATTATTAGTCAAGTATTTATCGGATATTGAAGCATATAACGACATTAAAGAGGGAATCAGTACATCCCGCCTCGGCTGGTTTGTCGGACAGGATGAAAACGGCAAGACAACAAAACAATTCTTGCCATATCAGAAAAATATCACGTTTGACAATGAAATATTTATGAAATCTCTATCTGACTGTATCAAACCTCATGGGGATCCTGATAAATGGTTCAAGTTAGTAAAAGAGATTCGGGCGAAGAGACAACCTGAGGTACTTATCAGCCTGGCTGCATCATTCGCATCCGTACTTGTGGAGCCTTGCGGTACACTTCCATTTATTGTGAGTTTGTGGGGCGGTACTGGTATCGGTAAGACAGTAATCCTAAAGATTGCAACATCGATCTGGGCGGATCCAGGAGAGGGCAAGTATATCACGGACGCAAAAGCCACATATACCGCGATGGAAATGAGGCTGAATGTTCTGAATAGTCTACCGATGACATTGGATGATATGGCCCAAGTGAAAAATCAGTATGATGGAGATTTTTCGGAGCTGATATATCGCTGGTGTTCTGGCAAGGGTAAGGATAGATCTAATAAAGAGCTGGGCCTTAATAAGCTCACATCATGGCGGAATTGTACCATCACAAACGGCGAGCGCTCACTTGTAGACGAATCCACACAGGGCGGAGCAATTAACAGGGTTATTGATATCGAGGCATCCGGAGAGGTTTTATTCCCAGGCAAAGAGGGCAATAAAGCATCAAAAACAGTAGAAAAAACATATGGACACGCGGGCCCGGAGTTCATTGAGCGCATTACAGGAATGAAAGAAACTGAGATAAGCCAGCTCTATGGTGAGTATTACGAACAGATCAAGAGAGTAGCTGCAGAACAGGGAGTAGAAAAAGAGGAAAAACAGATAGTTCCAATGGCGCTGATCTTGACCGCGGATTATCTATCGGAAAAATGGCTATTTTGTGATGATGTCCACATAGATATCAAACAGGCCATAACGTATCTGAGGAATAAAGGAGATGTATCCGAGGAATCCCGCGCTTATGAGTATCTCATGGATACTATTGCAGCGAATCAGTTTAGGTTTGAGGATAATTCGGATGCGAATACGGAACAATGGGGCATATTTCAGGATGATAACAAGGTCGCAATCATCGGTACAGTATTCGAGCGGATTATGAAGTCCGGAGGATTCCAGGGCAAAGCGTTCCTGAGCTGGGCGAAGCGTAAGGATCTGATTGAGTGCGATGCTAAAGGTAACACTAAAAAGGTTATCAAATTCTATGGAAAAACGGCAAGAGCGGTAGTGATCCGGTTGGATTATGAGCGCGAAGATGCGGAGCAAATAGATCCCATTATACAGAATCTTCCGTTTGTTTGAGGTTACAAAGTTACAAAAGTTACAAATTGCAAATGTGTGCCTATAAAAAATAAAAAAGTACATATATGTTCTCTCGCCTCGCGTATAGGGTTATTTTCCCTTGTAACCGTGTAACCTTGTAACCATGGCTCTTTAGACCGCATAAATACTACATTTTGCGGTTACAAAATCAAAAATAAAATTGTAACCAAACGCTTGTTATTGTAACCAAACGGCAATATATGAGAAAAAACGCAATATGTGAACAGGAGGTAAAGAAAATGGATAGACCTATGAATGAGTTTGGAGAGATTAAAAACGCAACAGATCAGATCGAAGCGTATGCGGAGGAGGTTGCTACATGTGTTAATAAGTTAGCTGATAAGGTTTTTACTACCGAACAGGCCATCAAGATTACAGATATGGCAATTAGGGAGATTGAAGCAGAGACTAGATGGCAACTCTATACAGAGTTCAAGAGATTCAATCAAACATTAAATAATATCGAGATTGATCTTGACCATGTTACAACGGCAATATCCGAAAAAAGCGACCATATTGAGAAGATCGAGGAAGATTTCCGGGAGTTAATGCGGTGTATGTGTACGTTGGATGCGCATAATCAGATTGCATGTCATCCAACAATCAATGTTATCAAAGAGGATAAGGCATGAGCAAGAGATTAAATGCAGCACAACGCGAAATGCTCCATTACATCCGAGGGTATCCTGATTGGATTGCGGAGATCAATACCATTGCCGATACCAGACAAGCGATAACCTACGATGATGATAAGGTTCAAACATCTCCGGAGGATAAAATGCTGGAGCTGGCATTGAGAATGGATGAGCTTTATGACAAGGTGAGCAAAGTTGAGGCATCATTAACGGCCGTTTATCCGGATGAGATACGAACAGATGCAAGAATGTGTTTTTGCTATGGTATGCGGTCGGAGTTACCAAAGTATAAGTTTTACAAGTTGAGGAGAATATTCGCGAATAATCTCTTGCGGGTGTTTGGGAGGGATTTTGATGATGGATGTTGATTATATCGTGAAGCCTTGCCCGTTTTGTGGGAGCACAGAAATCAAGATAGATATGTGTACGGCAAGAGTAAGATGCAAAAATTGTTTCGCAACATCCGGAATGATATCCAAATTAATCAAACAGGGAGTAAGTGAAGAGGACGCGCCGTTAATGGCATGGAATACGAGATATGCAGAGAGTAAGTGAGGAAGAAAAACAAGAAATAATCGAGCGTAATGCCTATTATAATCGGATGTCCTATGAGGATAAGATTGATGTCGCAACGGCAAGAGTATTGGAATGGACGGAGATATGCGCTGATGCTGGCAAAAATTACGCGGTATCGGTTGGTGGGTTAGATAGCATAGTGTTGTTGTTATTTGTTCGTTCTATCCTGGGAGAATGTGAGGGAATATCTGTATCATCCCTTGAGGACGCATCTATCCAAAAAGTACATCGTGAGTTAGGTGTTACCATCATCAGACCTGATATGAATTTTGTAAAGGTTCTGAATACATACGGATTCCCGGTGTTATCAAAGCAATTAGCGGGCAAGATAGAGCATTTACAGATCCCGCGAGAAGAAGCAGACCAGCGCAAGCTATATTACAATCACGCATTAATGACAGGCGAGACCGGGCCATGGGGCGGATTTGTATATTCGGAATCAATGAAGCTTGATGATGACATACTGGAGCTCTTCGGGGGACATTACGCAGAGGATAGGCCAGATCTTAATTGCAAGGTCGCTCCATTCAAGGTATCGGATAGATGTTGCTCCGTTATGAAAGAGATCCCATCTATGCGCTATCAAAAAGAGCATGATATTTATCCATTCTTGGGATTAATGCAAGTAGAGGGCGGTCAACGTAGATTCTCTCTAAGGAAGTACGGATGTAATTACGTTGGTAAAGATACAGTTCGGAGTTGTCCGTTTAATTATTTCAACAGACAAGATTTATTGACACTTGCGTTAGATCTTCATGCTCCGGTACCTGAGATTTATGGAGAGATCAAGAGAGATACAGATGGAAAACTCCGGACAACGAAAGCTCAGCGAACAGGATGCAATATGTGTGGTTTTGGTATTCACTTAGAATCACGACCTCACAGATTTGACCGATTAAGAGAGCGGAATCCGAAATACTGGCATTTCCTGATGTATGAATGTGTGACAGATGAATCCGGTACTTATGGCTGGGGCAGAGTTCTTGATTATTTAGGTATCGAATGGGAGAACATTCCCGGACAGATTAAAGGACAGATGACAATTAACGATTTTTTAGGAGGTACAACATGAGCGCATGGAGTGATTGGCAATGCAATGCCATATCCGAACAGGAATACAAGACCGCATACAACATGGATCCTGCAGAGGATCACGGAGAGGAATACGAAGAGGAGGAAGATTACGATGAGTGAGAGTTTATTTTCAATGACCGAAGAGGTCAAAGAGCTTTACAACATGCTAACAGATGATGAGTGTGATCCTGAGATAGTTCTGGACACGCTGGAGGGCAAATTCGGAGAGATCGAGGTAAAGGCATCCGCATATACGGCGGTATATAACAGGCTGGACATGGAGATGCAGAGAGCAGATGAGATCAGCAAGCGGTATGCCAGCATTAAAAAGGCCCGCGAAAATGCCATTGCAGCATTAAAGAATCGTCTGATGTTCGCAATGGATAATTTGAATGTAGATTCTCTCCCAGCGGGAGACCTGACTATCAAGATCAAGAAGAACGGAGGGCAGCAGCCGCTTGTCATTGACGGAGACGTTCCTGATTCCCTCACAAAAGTAACCATTGAGCCTGATAAGACCAAAATACGGGAATATCTCAAAGATAACCCTGATTGTGAGTTCGCACACTTGGAAGAGAGAGGACGTCACATTGAAATCAAGTAAAAAGATTACTATGGATCAAAAGCAGACACGATCCGAGGCGCTAAAGCAGGGCATCAGCTCATGGACGCATTACTACCATAAGCCGTATCAATGCGACTGGAGAGATGCCCGGCGCTTGGCACTGGATAAGAAATGGAGATGCTATGACAAATAGAGAAGATGATTGGAGAATCAGGGATATCAAGGAAATAATCCAAAATTGTGAGGAGATCCAGGACAACATGAATGAGAGCGGAAATACTAAAAAGTGGGCAATGATACGGGCCTATGAGGACATCCGGGATCTTCTTACGGAAGAGGTGAGAGAATGAAACTAATAATTAAACCAAGACAATCAGGAAAAACGTCTGAACTAATCAGAATGTCAGAAGAAACAAACGCATATATTCTAACTCCAAATCGGGTGATGGCAGAATATGTATCAATAATGGCAAAGCAACAGGGATATAATATTCTTTTCCCGATTACGCTTGACGAATATATGAGGTCAAGACTTAAAGGTTCACACGTAACGCATATTTTGATTGACAATGCTGATATGGTATTGCAGCAGATATTTAACGAAGCAACCATTGACGCTATTACTATGTCAAGCGAAGAACCGGAACGCTTTTCGTCTGAGTGGCACAAGATATATATGCAAGGATGGACAGAAGGCCGGCGCAAGTTGGTTGAAGCTATGGAAAGAGAACTGGCGTGGTAAAGGGGTGACGAATGAGTGTTTCAGATTGTTTTTGTTTTTGTGGTTTTATTATTTTGGTATTTAGTGGTATTGCAGGAATAATCTATGTGATTAAGAAAGAGGGGGAGGATAATGGCTGTAGGTGATAACATTATTGATTCGTCAACTGATTCGTCAACTGACAATGAGGTTTCGTCAACTGTTTCGTCAACTGATTGCATAAGCAGACAGGCGGTAATTGATATAATACACCGTTTCTTTACGGAAGAGGTTGATAAAATTCCGACAAAGAAAACCGAGGACGGAGAAGTGCTTATAATGTGCAAGGCTCAACCATTGTTTGAAATGAACAAGGCAATATGCAAGCGCATTAAAGCGTTGCCGAGTGTTCCAACAGAACGGACAGGTCATTGGGAATGGCTGACGGAAGATAAATACAGATGTTCAATTTGCAATTCCGAAACAAGAGTGGATGAATGTTTGAATGAGCCAATGTATGAGTTCTGTCCGTATTGTGGTAAGAGGTTGGCAGAAAGTGAGGATAAGGAATGAAACTGATAATTGATATTGATGAGGAAATGTATAAAAGCGCATGCAGGAATGATGATGTATATGTCCTTGATGATGCTGATTGTATTTTGATTGAAAATGCAATAGCAGACGGAACTCCACTAACGGAAATAATCGAAAGTATCAAAGATAAGATACTTGATAACTATGATAATTCCAAAGGTGACGGAGTGCGTGAAGAATGTCTTGATATTATCGACAATGCTATTTATGGTGGCAGACACTATCTGACAGACAAAGGAGAACAGGAAAGCGAGGTAGAGGAATGAAAATGAAATGTGACAACAATAAAGTCCTTGCTATGTCCTATATGCTGACCGAGAGCCTAAATCGTAAGGAACTATTAAAGGTGATTGTCCTGCTGATAGGTGAGTATTTCAGAGAAAGTGAGGTTCAACCATGATTCCATATCCGTCAGATAGAATGATAATCAACGCAGAGTATGACCGAGGTTATGCGAACGGACAACGGGATATTCTGGAAACACTCAAAAAGGATATCACTCATTTACACGAATGGGCTTTTACCCGTGAGGAGATCCTTAAATTAATCGATTCTTACAGAGGGAGGTAGAACGTGATCAAATACATCATCATATCCATACTCATATTCGACCTGGGTTTTATCATCGGTGCTGGGTATGGGCATCTCAGGAGGGATAAAGAATGAAATATATAATAATGTGTGGCGGCAAGTATTCGCAATGGGATCCGCCGAAGTGGCTGCAGATCATCAACAATGAACCGATTGCTGGGAGGACTATCCGCTTGTTACAAGAAAACGGCATCCGTGATATTGCAATCAGCGGAACAGACAAGCGCCTTAAAAAGTTAGGTGTTCCGGTTCTAAAGCATGATAATCCATACAACAATGAGGATATAAATCATTCATACTGGGTAGATGCATTCTATCCAACAGATGAACCAGTATGTTACCTGATGGGAGATGTGGTATTCTCTCCTGAGGCGGTCCGTACAATCATAGATTATAAGGTCGATGATGTTATGTTCTTCGCATCATCGGAGCCAGCGCATAACAGAGGATACATAAAAGATTGGTGCGAGCCGTTTGCGTTCAAGGTAATGGATACGCAATACTTCCGGAAATGCATCAACATTACTAAAGAGTATCAGGATCAGGGCATATTTACCCGCGCGCCCATTGCCTGGGAGCTCTGGCAAGTGATCCGGAACACGCGCCTCAATCATATCGTGTTAAATTATTGTGCAATCAATGATTATACGTGTGATGTTGATTCCGTGAGTGATCTACTCAAAATAGCGCAAGTATTACAAGATATTGAATAAATTTTCAAAAAATATCATGATTTTGTGTGTTTCATAACCGAACGGGGTTTGACTATGAAAAACTTGACATGATATTATGTTAATGGATATAAGTATGTAACAGAGAGAATTGTCATATCAACAACTTCCTTTCGTAAATTACTTGCATCACTCACTAAAGGGGATTCCGAATTATCGGGATCCTTTTTTATTGCACATTATGAAGCCATACGCAGAATCATTCTATAAATCAAAAGAATGGAAAGCCACTCGCGCAGCATACGTTAAAAGCCAGCGCGGATTATGTGAGAGATGTTTATCTAAAGGATTATACGTTCCGGGCGAGATAGTCCATCACAAGATACACATCACTCCTGAGAACATTACTGATCCGGATATAACTTTATCCTGGAATAACTTAGAGCTCGTTTGTCGTAATTGCCATGCAGAGATTCATACCGGCAACATCAAACGATATCAAGTGGATGAGATCGGACGCGTATACGCGTATGTATAGGGCCTGAGTGGATGCCCCGCCGTTTTAATTTTATTTATAAATGCGCTGGGACAAGTCGGATCGTAGCCATGTCGTTCTG
>JAZKZU010000287.1:0-10860 GCA_045612825.1 Eubacteriales bacterium | reverse complement strand
GGCCTGTTTCAAATCCGCTAACAATTCCTCAATCGGATAATCCCCGATATCATCATCGGGATAATCAACATAGGCATACAGCCTTGCTGTGATGGAAAGCAGACTCTCCCGCACCTGCCGCATTTCCTGATAGACCGTGCCGCACAGATGAGCGGCCGCCGCACGCATCTCGGCGGGTGAACGGGAATCGATCAATTCCATAACACCCTCGGCCACCGTCATGTCCAGCTTGCCCGCCAAGAAGGCCCGACGGGTAAATTCGCCCCGCCCTGCCATGCGAGCCCCATGCGCCAAACATAACCGACACACCTCTTGCACCAACACGGGTGAGCCGTGCAGAGAAATCTCCACCACGTCCTCACCGGTGTAAGAGGCCGGCCCTGCAAAATAGGTGACTAAGGAATGGTCTAACTTTTCGCCTTTTTCATTAACCACATAGCCCAGTACCGCCCGCCGATCCTGCAACCGTCCGGTAAAAATCTTTTCGGCGATGGTCGTTGCGCTATCGCCCGACAGGCGCAGCATGGCCGTGGCCGACCGTCCCGTCGGCGTCATCAATGCCACGATGGTTTCCATTTGTTATCACCCCTTAGCCTATGGTTACATTCTATTATATAACAAAAGCCCCGAACTGTGCAAGAGTTCGAGGCTGACTATTATTCTTTTTCAGGAAAAAGTGAGATCACCGGAGCCGGACCGGTGCATATTTCTTCTCCCGCACATTGTAATTGCTCTAATTGCCGACGAATCTGCATGGCCTGCATCCGTCCGCTGGGCAGGGCAAGTGCCGCACATATATCACTGATTCCGTTAAATAAATGATAGTATGCTTCCTTGTAATTGAGTGGTTCCATTTGGTTTTCTCCCCTTTCGTGTGATGTTGACATTATATACCATTTTTTACCATTCGGCAAGCCTAAAATTGTAAATAATTATTATTTTTTGCAAATATTTCCTTTTGTTTGTCAGTCGTTGTCAGCCTTTGTCGAAAAAGAAAAGAGCCGAGGATGTGGCACTCTCCGTAAGGAAGGTGCCACAGTTATATTCACCTTACGGTGAGTGATATTGCTTCGCAGTTATATTTGGGCCTTGCCCAAGTTATATTCGCTTCGCGAGTTTTAGTGGTGAATATAATATCACTTTTGCGTGAGCAAAAATATCACTTGACCGAAAGGTCAAACATCACTGTGAGACCTGTCTCACAATATCACTCATATTCGCTCTGCTTTGAGATGGGTTACCCATTATGACGCTTTTTCTTTAAAAAAATGGAAGACACTTCGTAAAGAAGTTGTCTTCCATTTTCGGCTCTTTATGGGTTATTCGGTTACTTCTCCGGTGGAGGATTCTTCCTCTTTTTCGGTGGTGGCCAGATTGACGATCTTGACCGAATCGGCCAGTTTCATCAAACGCACGCCCTGTGTGGCACGGCCAATGAGGCTGACGTCCTTGGCGGCCATACGAATGATAATACCGTCGGAAGAAATGAGCATCAGGTCTTCCTCCTCGCTCACGGTGCGGATGCCGACAACCTTTCCGGTCTTATCCGAAAGTTTGTAGTTGTGGATACCCTTACCGCCACGGGCCTGAATCTTATACTCATCGGGGTTGGAGCGTTTGCCGTAGCCCTTTTCGGTTACCGTCAACAACGTCTTGCCCTCGCCGGCCAGTTCCATACCGACGACCACGTCGTCACCCTGCAGACGGATACCGCGCACACCCATGGTGACACGACCCATCGGGCGGGCATCGTTCTCGTCGAAGCGAATGGACATACCCTCACGGGTACCGATAAAGAGGGTGTCGTTGCCGTGGGTCAACTGCACGCTGACCAGATCGTCGCCCTCATCCAGTGCGATGGCACGCAGACCTCCCTTGCGGACATTGCTGTACTCGCTGATGGCCGTTCTCTTGATGATACCGCGGCGGGTACACATGGTCAAATACCCGTCGCCGTCATTCACGGTGCCACGGATAATGGCGCTTACCTTTTCCTCGGCATCCAGCTGTAACAGGTTGACAATGTTCATGCCCTTGGACTGGCGGCTTCCCTCGGGAATCTCATAACCCTTGATGCGGAAAACACGGCCACGGGTGGTGAAGAAGAAGATATAATCATGAGTGCCGCCCACGATCAGTTTTTCCACGTAATCCTCTTCACGGGTGGTCATGCCGGTCACGCCACGGCCGCCACGCTTCTGCGCACGGTAGGTATCGGCGGTGACACGCTTGATATATCCGTTATGGGTCATGGTGAAGACACAATTTTCTTCGGGAATCAGGTCTTCCACATCCAATTCGCCGGCAATCGGATCAATGGCCGTGCGGCGCTCGTCGCCGTACTTGGCACGAATTGCCATCTGCTCTTCCTTGACGATGGCCATGACCTTGGTATTGTCAACCAGAATGACGGTGATCTCCTCAATGCGGGCATGGATCTGGTTAAGTTCACCTTCCAGTTTTTCAATTTCCAAACCGGACAGTTTACCTAACTGCATCTGCACAATAGCAGTAGCCTGCAGATCGTCCAGATCAAACCGCTCCATCAAGCGGGTCTTGGATTCGGGAATATTGGCCGAAGAACGGATGATCTTGATAACCTCGTCAATATGGTCACAAGCAATCTTGAGTCCTTCTAAAATATGGGCACGCTCTTGCAGTTTCTTCTTCTCGTAGTTGAGGCGGCGCACCGTGATGTTGCGCTGATGATCGATATAGCAATCGAGCATTTCACGCAGGTTCATCGTCTTAGGAATACCATCCTTGAGCGCCAGCATGTTGACCGAGAAGTTGTCCTGCAAACGGGTGTAACGGTACAGGTTGTTGAGCACGACCTGCGGGTTGGCATCCCGCTTAAGTTCAATCACGATCGACATACCGTTACGGTCGGACTCGTCACGCAGATCGGAAATACCCTCGATCTTCTTGTCCTTGACATACTCGGCAATGGTCTTGATCAGCTCGGCCTTGTTGACCATGTAGGGGATCTCGGTCACAACGATGCGGAACCGATCGCCCTTCATCTCCTCGATCTCGGCCTTGGCTCGCACCGTGATCTTGCCGTGACCGGTATAATAAGCCGAACGGATACCCGAGTAGCCTTGAATAATACCGCCCTTCGGGAAGTCGGGACCCTTTACATGCTGCAGCAATTCATCAAAGGTCAGATCCTTATTATCAATAATGGCAACAACAGCATCGATTAACTCGCGTAGGTTATGCGGAGGAATATTTGTTGCCATACCGACGGCGATACCCATTGAACCGTTGGCCAGCAGATTGGGAATACGGGTGGGCAATACAGTCGGCTCGGGATGACGCTCATCGAAGTTGGGCTGATAATCGACGGTGTTCTTTTCTATATCGGTCAGCATTTCGGTGGCGATCTTGGCCATGCGCGCCTCGGTATAACGGTAGGCGGCTGCCTTATCTCCATCAACAGAACCAAAGTTGCCCTGACCTTCAATCAGAGGATAGCGAAGAGAGAAATCCTGCGCCAAACGCACCATAGCCTCATAAACCGAGGCATCACCGTGCGGATGATATTTACCCAGCACGTCACCGACGGTGGTGGCACTTTTACGGAAAGGCTGATTGGGACCGAGTCCGGCTTCATGCATGGTATAGAGAATGCGGCGGTGAACGGGTTTAAGTCCGTCGCGTACATCGGGAAGGGCGCGGGCGACAATAACCGACATCGAATAGTCGATATACGCCGCTTTCATTTCCTTGACAATCTCTATCGGAGAGATCTTGCCATGTTCCAAAACATCAAATTCCATTGTGTTCTCTCCTCCTTATACGTCAAGATTACGCACATACTGTGCATTCTGTTCAATAAACTGGCGACGGGGTTCTACCTGATCGCCCATCAGGATGGTGAAGATCTCGTCAGCACGGACGGCGTCCTCGATCTCAACTTGCAACAGGGTACGGGTCTCAGGGTTCATGGTAGTGTCGCCCAACTGTTCGGGGTTCATTTCACCAAGACCTTTGTAGCGCTGAACGGTAGCGTCACGGCCAATCTCGTTGAGGGCCACTTCCCGTTCGGCTTCGTTATAGGCATAGCGAGCATTTTTACCCTTGAAAATTTTATACAAGGGCGGCTGGGCCAAGAAGATATGGCCACGCTCGATCAGCGGTTTCATGAAACGGAAGAAAAAGGTCAAAAGCAGGGTACGGATATGGGCACCGCCCACGACGGCATCGGCCATGATGATGATTTTACCGTAGCGCAACCTTTCAATATTGAAATCTTCTCCGATACCGGTACCGATGGCTTGTACCAGCGGCCACAGCTTATCGTTGTTATAAATCTTATCCAATCGAGCCTTTTCCACGTTGAGCATTTTACCCCACATGGAAAGGATGGCTTGATTCTTACGGTCACGACCCTCCTTGGCCGAGCCGCCGGCCGAATCGCCCTCGACGATAAACAGCTCCGACTTCATCGGGTCTTTTTCCTGACAGTCGGCAAGCTTGCCCGGCAGGGCCATGCTCTCGAGCGGGCCTTTACGGGTGGCTTCTCTGGCCTTACGGGCCGCCTCTCTGGCACGCTGCGCTTGCAGAATTTTATCCACAATGGCACGGGCAATCTGGGGGTTTTCCTCCAAGAAGTCGGCCAACTTGGTGGAAACCAGTTCATCCACCATGGTACGCATGATGGAGTTGCCGAGTTTGGTCTTGGTCTGTCCTTCAAACTGGGCTTCGGTGAGTTTTACCGAAACGATGGCGGTCAAACCCTCACGGGTATCCTCGCCCGACATGTTCTTGTCCTTTTCTTTTAAGAAACCTCTGCGACGGGAATAATCGTTGAACACACGGGTGAGCGCCGTCTTAAATCCCGTTTCGTGCATACCGCCCTCGGTGGTATTGATGTCGTTAGCAAAGGAGAGCAACAATTCATTATACGAATCGTTGTACTGCATGGCCACTTCGGCTTCGCAATCGTCCTTCGCCACCTTGAAATAGATGGTATCGTGCAGGGCGGTAACACCCTTTTTCTTGTTGAGGTATTCCACAAAGCCCTTGATACCGCTCTCGTCATACAGTTCGGTGGTTTGCTCTTTGCCCTCACGCTCGTCGGTAAGAATAATATGAATACCGGCATTGAGGAAAGCCTGTTCACGCAGGCGGGTTAAAAGAATATCATATTCATAAACGGTAGTTTCGGTAAAAATCTCAGGGTCGGCCTTAAAGGTTACCTTCGTGCCGGTACCGCCCGACTCCCCGATAATCTGAACCGGACCATCGGGTACGCCACGCTTAAAGGACTGCATATGGCGGTGACCGCCGCGGCAAACCTCTACCTTGACCCATTCGGACAGGGCGTTTACTACGCTGGCGCCAACGCCGTGCAGACCACCCGATACCTTATATCCGCCTCCTCCGAATTTACCGCCGGCGTGCAGTTTGGTATACACAACTTCCAAAGCGGAAAGGCCGGTTTGTTTCTCCACATCAACCGGAATACCACGGCCGTTATCTTCGACCGAGATAATATCTCCCTCATGAATGGTGACCTTGACATGGGAACAGTAGCCCGCCAAGGCCTCGTCGATGGCATTATCCACGATTTCATAAACCAGATGATGCAATCCCCGTACGCTGGTGGTACCGATATACATACCCGGACGTTTACGAACGGCTTCCAGACCTTCCAAAACCTGAATTTGTTCCGCACCGTAATTCTGTTTGTTTTCGTTGTCAGCCATAATATGTCCTTTCTTACTTGAGTGCGGCAATTCTCTTTTTCAGAGTGGCCGCGCTTAAATTTGATAGAAATGTTCTCTCTCCGTAAAATCCCGAACAGACAACAAAGGATCGGGGCAGGGTATCGGAAACGGTAATTAGCCGATTTTCCTTTTCCGCTTTATTGAGATAATTTCTTGTTGATTTTCCTACCGATGAGGTATCTAAATCAAAAATGCCGATGATGTCGTTTTCATTGATCAGATAGTCTTCACCCAAATGTAAAAACATTATATATACTCCGTTAGTCCGTCTGTCACCCGCAGCAGCGCCGCCCCGTCGGGTCGGGTCTGCCGGCCACAGTCGGTAATAATAACCTGATAGTCCCGAATGTGTCCTATAATGAACTCTTTTCTTCCTTCGTCCAGTTCACTTAACACATCATCCAGTAAAAATACCGGCTTTACACCCAATCGCTTTTGCAACACGTCACATTCGGCCAGCTTCATGGCAATGACGGCCGACCGTTTTTGTCCGGTTGAAGCAAAGCGCTTGGCCTGTACTCCGCCGATCAAGATTTCCACATCGTCACGATGAGGGCCAATCTCGGTCACGCCCGTTTCCCAGTCTTTCTTGCGGGAACGTTTTATGCCTTGATAGACCTGAGCGTAAATATCTTCTTCCGAGATTCCTTTTTCATAATAGGGGTTTTTATATTGAATGGATAAGGTTTCCTTACCCGAGGAGATCTCCTGCATCATGGTATTGGCCGCTTCGGTTAATTCCTCGATATACCGTCCCCTTTCCAGAATGATGCGGGCGGCTCTGCGGCACAAGCCTTCATCCCATACTTCCAAGGTCTGCTGCGCCGTTTTGGAATAGCCGGCTTTGATCAGGGCGGCACGGGAAGTGAGTATTTTATTATATTGGGATAGGGTTACGGTATAGATTTTTGAACATTGGCAAAGGGAAATATTGATCATCCGTCTTCTTCGTTCGGGAGAACCGCTGATAAACCCTAAATGATCGGGTTCAAACAACACCGTTACAAATCCACCGATTAAATCGGAAGAACGGGAAATCTTATCGGCACCGATATAAATTTCTTTTCTTTTGCCCCGTTGCAGTTGAATCTGCATGGTACGGGTTACGCCTTCGCAATCGGCTTTGAATTTCAGCCCCGCCTTATCGGCATCAAAGGCGATCATATCCCCATCCGATGCTCCCCGAAAACTCTTGGCGCAGGAAAATAACCAAATAGCCTCAATAATACTGCTTTTTCCCTGTCCGTTATCCCCTACAATCAAGGTGATATCATGATCGAGATTGATTTCTTGGGGTTTTAAGTTTCGAAAAGATTGAACGGCTAATTTCAGCGCTCTCATCAGTCAGAGGTTTTGGCGTATTTGAGCGGAACTACTATAAAGGTGAAATCATCGCCCGTTTCCGGCTTAATGACAATGGGAGAAAGCGGGGACAAAA
This sequence comes from Eubacteriales bacterium, assembly GCA_045612825.1. GTDB lineage: Bacteria > Bacillota > Clostridia > Oscillospirales > UMGS1783 > CAKSHC01. The sequence continues at coordinate 3,687 of JAZKZU010000287.1, read as the reverse complement.
TCTCAAATCTAATCTTTTCGCAGTCGCAAGCTTTGAGGGCATCGAGCAAATAGCGGTTATTGAGTGCCAACTCGCACCCATCGCCCTCCATTTGGGCTTCCACACGGTCACGCACCCGACCCTGCGAAGACGAGCAATAGGTATTGACATAACCCTGTTCAAATCTCATGATCAGCGGGCTTCTGAGTCTTTCATTGATCACTACGCTGACACGGTCGACCGATTCAATCATTTCATTCACCGATACCACGGCCGTCATCGCCTTATCGTTGGGAATAACCGAAGAATAGGTAATGAATTTTCCTTCCATCAAGCGTGCCACAAAGGTGATGTTCCCTTTAGATATGCGAAGATGTTTTTGGGAAACGGTGATTTCAATATCTTCATCCGTTTCTTTTATAATACGGCCAAGCTCGGCTACGCTGCGGCCAGGAACAACAAATTCATAATCGCCCTCAATGGGTTTGAGCAATTTTTCGTTGGACAGACCTAAGCGGAAACCGTCTACCGCCACGGCGCGGATGTTATCGCCGTGAATCTCAAACAGTACACCCATCAGAATGGGACGGGCATCGGTAAGAGCTACGGCAAAACTGGTGCGCTTGGTTAAGTTTCTCAGACTTTCATAAGAAAGAGTCAAGGTCTTATCGGCATCAACCTGCGGCAGGGCGGGAAACTCGGAAGGATCAATGCCCATCAGCGAACTTTCGGAATCACCCGAAAGAATGGTAGCCGTCAGACGATCGGAGGTAGTAAGCACCATCATTTCTTCGGGCAATTTTCTTACCACTTCGGAAATGGTACGCACCGGCAGTACAATACTGCCCGGCTCGTCTACCCGTCCTTCACAGGTGACACAAATGCCGATGCCTCCTCCGATATCATAACCGGTGACGTAGATCACGCCGTCAATGGCTCGCACCAGCAATCCTTCCAATGCCTCAATCGTCGTTTTCGGATTGACGGCACGGGATGCGGTGGCGATGGCTTCGGAAAAGGATGCGGTTTCACAGGTAAATTTCATAAGAACCTCCACTCTCTAATTACCAAAAGTAAAAGAGAAAGAAATAAACTTTAGTTAGTAGTATTCATATAGGCTGTGGAAATGGTGTAAATCGGGTATTATGCCCGAAATACCAAGAAAAAATACAAGGAAAAGAAAGGAAACGAAAAAAGGAACAACGGGGAAAACAAGACGAAAAAACAGGAAAAAGGGTAAACTGTGGAAAATGAAATGTGGAAAAGGGATAAAACTGTGGAAAACTGCTTTATCAGACAGAATAAAATAGGAAAAGGGTGCAATATTGGGTAAAAAGGGGGTTTCAGTTATCCACCTTATTGTGGAAAACTACGAAAAAAACGAGTAATTACTTGCCTTTTACGGTGTTGATAATATCGTTAATCTGCAAAGAGAAGGCCGAATTGGTGTCCACCAACTGTTCGATCTTCTTGATGGAGTGGTGAACGGTGCTATGGTCACGCCCATCAAATTCATCACCGATCTGGGGCAAGGACAAACCGCAAACCTCACGGATAATATACATACTGACCTGACGGGCCATGGTAATATTGGAGGTACGCTTCTTGGATTTGATATCGTCGGCCGAGATGTTATAATAACGGGCGACTTCGGTAATAATACGGTCAATCACCGCTTCAACCGGCTCATTGGTATTGAGCACGTCGGCCACGGTGGACTGGGCAACGGCCAGAGAAGGATTGATATTGTTGATCAATTTAAGGGCTTGGATCTTTTTAAGAGCGCCTTCCAGCTGGCGGACGTTGTTCTTCAGTTTATTGGCCAAGAACTCAACGACGTCTTCGGGCAAGGTCAGATTCAGCGAGGCGGCCTTCATATTGATGATGGCCATGCGAAGTTCAAAATCGGGAATCTGAATATCGGCCATCAAGCCGCTTTCAAAGCGGGTGCGCAGACGGTCGCTCAACTGCTGGATCTCTTTGGGAGGACGGTCGGACGCCAGAATGATCTGCTTATGGGCGCGGTAGAGAGAATCGAAGGTGTGGAAAAATTCCTCCTCGGTCTGAATCTTACCGCCGATGAACTGAATATCGTCGATAAGCAGGACATCGGCCGCACGATATTTAGCGCGGAACTCCTCCATCGACTTATTCTGCAGGGCCGAGATCATTTCGTTGGTAAAGTCCTCGCAATTTTTATACACCAAGTTGGCGTTGGGGTTTTTTCTCTTGATGGTGGACATGATGGCAAACATCAAGTGGGTTTTACCTAGACCCGAGCCGCCGTACAAAAACAGGGGGTTATAGGCGGAGGCGGGATTGTTGGCCACCGCTTGCGAGGCGGCGTGGGCAAAACGGTTGGAATTACCGACGACAAAATTATCAAAGGTATATTCCTCATTGATGCGCAGGGAGATCAGCGAGTTTTCGGGCGCCAATACCCCTTCATCGTCCGTTTCATTTTCAATATCCACAATCAAATCGACATCTACCTGAAAACCGATGGTTTGCGCCAAGGACTCCTTAATCAGAGAGTAGTATTTGGCTTTGATGATTTCCCAGTAAAAATTGTTGGGCACGGCAAGGGTGGCTACCTCTCCCGTGATTTCTACCGGACGGATCTGGCTGAGCCAAACCTCGATCGAAACCGGATTGGTTACCTTCTGCGACATGACTTCCATACAATTATTCCAGATGTCTTTAAACGATGCCATAGTATACCCCTTATATTTATAGTCTTGTTTTTTGGGTTTCCTGCGGGATACCCCGTTGGAGAGATAAAGAAAGAAATACAGGTAAAAGGGCGCAAAGACCCCTTTTTAGCCATATACTGCATATAGTATAACATATAATAGTATAAGAAGCAAATATTATTTAATAAATTTGACAAGTATGATACAATAAAAAGTAAAGAAAGAACACGGAGAATATAGGAATGATTACTAAAATATTACCCGATGAGATAAAAACGGAAAGATTGGTGTTGCGGCGGCCGCAAAAGCGGGATACCGAAGACTTTTACCGTTATGCGTCCAAGAATACGGTAGGGCCGATGGCGGGGTGGCAACCTCACCATAGCAATCGGGAGACCAAGCAGATTTTGGCCTATTATGCCAAAGAGGGAAACGTGCTGGCCATTACCGAGAAGGACAGAGATATTATGATCGGCACGGTGGGATTGCACAAGGACGATCATCGGCCGGGGACGGATGCGCGGCAACTGGGGTATGCCCTCTCCCCCGATTACTGGAAGAAGGGCTATGCCACCGAGGCGGCGATGGCGGTGTTGAAATATGCTTTTGAGAGAAACCTGTATCGGTTGGTGACGGCCTATTGCTATCCCGAAAACACGCCGTCGAAAAAATTATTGGAGAAGATTGGGTTTTCCTATGAGGGGTGCTTGCGAAAGAGTTACGTTCTTTTTGACGGCACGATTCATGATCTGGACTGTTATTCGATTACGGCGGAAGAATATATTGAAAAATACTGTTAAAAAAAGACCTCCTTATCGGGAGGTCTTTAATCTTTGATAAACGAGGATGCACAAAAGTCCGGTAACCGTGCCGGTAACCAGCGAGCAAAGGAGCATGATCGGCAGGTAGGCGATAACCGAGGACGAGCCGGTGATGAGGGCGGCGCATATCAGTTGCCCGACATGGTGCAGGGCGGCGCCGGCCACCGATAACCCGATGGGAGAAAAAAATTTGG
>JAZKZU010000286.1:0-1237 GCA_045612825.1 Eubacteriales bacterium | reverse complement strand
CGTCTGCCGAGGAATTGGCGCCTTTGATCTCCAGATAGTAGCGGTCACAGGCAGGCAGATCGGCCGCATCAAAGGCTTTGGCATAGTATCCCTTGCCTCGGTAATAGTCATTGCCGCCGTCCTGCCCGTCAATCCCGTTCCAGCAATGCGGCAGATTGACGATGTCCCATCGAGTCGGCATTTCGGTCGGAATCTCCTGCGCCATTTTGGTAAATGCCCACTTGGCATTGAAATTGATAATGTTTCTCATATTTCCCCCTATTGACATAAATAAAGACGAGCATCTTTTGTTAGGATGCTCGTCAATGGGACATTTATACTATAAGGAATACTCCAAGGCGATGGCGGAGTTGTATTTATTTTCATTTTTGATTTCGCCGTGCTCGAACATGGAATAGTACTCTCGGTTGTGCACGATGATGTGATCGATCATGGTGATGCCGACACGGGCCAGATTGTGCTCCATCGACAAACTGTTTTGCACATCCGCATAAGACGGACGCACATCGCCCGAGGGGTGGTTATGGCCGAGGATGATTTTATCGGCTTCATAATTAAAGGACATATGAATGATGGCGCGCAGATCGACGTTGACCCAATCGGAAGGATTGGCGTTGAGCACCCCTGCATGGATGAGCCGATTCTGGTGATTCATCAAAAGGACGGTGACCGTTTCCTTGCTCCAGTCGGAATACAGGCCCATCAACACCTGCGCGGCATCGACAGGCTTTTTGATGATGGGTTGTCGGGCTTGGTCTTTGGTTTGATAGACGGCGTAGAGCTCCCGCAGGAAGCGGAAGAAGGTACCGGCGCCTTTGCCCACGCCCTGTACCCGTTCAATCTCCTCCAGCGGCGCATCGATGATGGCCGGTATACTGCCGAAGACGTTGAGGAGCCGATGGGCCGTGGCGTTGGTGTCGCAACGGGGAATGGCGTAAAATAAAAGCAGTTCCAGTTGCTCATGTTCTTCCAAAGCCGCCAGACCGCCGACCCGATATCGGTCCCGCAGTCGCTGTCGGTGTCCGGCATGTAAATTTTCGCCCATATCCGCCCTCCTTTGCGCCTATTATACTATATCTGCAAAATCCTGACAAGTTCTTTCTGTTCGAAACAAAAAAGATCCGCTGATTCTTCAGCGGATCTTTGTCTATGGTGCGGGTAACAGGGGTCGAACCTGCACGGGAAGCCCACCAGATCCTAAGTCTGGCGCGTCTGCCAATTCCGCCATACCCGCGTG
>JAZKZU010000285.1:0-3537 GCA_045612825.1 Eubacteriales bacterium | reverse complement strand
GGGGGCAACCGACGTTAGCATATCGGCGGCGGGGGCGGGGTAGTTGGCCAATGACCCACCCTTGACTGGCTCCATGATGATGACGGGCTTGTTGTATTTGCGGGCGATCTCATAGCACTTGCGGGATTGGATGGTGGCATCCTCCCAGTCGGCATAGTTGATCTGCAATTGCACAAATTCGGCCTCGGGATGCTTGATGAGAACCTCTTCCAGTGCATCTGCCGTATCGTGCATCGAAAAGCCCAGGTGACGAATCAGCCCTTGCTCCTTTTTCTCTTTCAGGTATTCCCAAATCCCCCAATCTTCAAACAGCTGGGTACGGGTGCCGCCCAGATTGTGAAGCAGGTAGAAATCGAAATAGCCGCATTTGAGGTTTTCCAGCGAGGTATCGAACATGGCCTTGGCCTCGTCCTCATTTTTCGGGCCGAGCCATGCGGGCAGTTTGGTGGCAATATGAAATGTATCACGGGGGTATTTCTTGACCACCGTTTCATAGATGGCACGCTCGGAGCGACCGCCTTGGTAGGCGACCGAGGTGTCAAAATAATTGCCGCCGCCGGCCATGTAGGCGTCAACCATTTTCTGCGTTTTTATAAGGTCGATCTCCTCGTCGTTCATGGGCAGGCGCATCATGCCAAAGCCCAGTTTACTCACATTCTGCATTTGTAAATACCTCCGTTAATTTATGACACATATCAACCGCCGTATCCAGCGCATTGCCCTGTATGCGGCAGGAGAGATAGGGATCGGTTCCGGCCGAGAAGAACATATTGCCCTTCATGGCCGAGATGATGCCCGCTACCATTTTCATATCGTACTTGGCAAATTTCAAAATCAGCATCTTATTCTTTTCGGTAAGTTCGGTAACGCCGCAGGCGGTGCAGGCGGCACGCACTAAGGACACGTCCATCAGCGCCAGCACCTCTCTTGGCGGATCGCCGAAACGCTCAATCAGCTCATCCACAATATCCGAAACGTCGTCGTCATTCTCAATGGCGGCGATCTTTTTATAGATGTCCACACGGGCCAAGGACGAGTCGATATACTCCTCGGGAATATACGCCGATACCTTCAGATCGATCAGGCATTCGCTCAGTTTCGCCTTGGTTTCAATGCCCTTTTCCTCGTTGATGGCCTGATTTAATAACTGCATATACATATCGTAGCCCACGCTGTCCATGTGGCCGTGTTGCTGAGCGCCGAGAAGATTGCCCGCCCCTCGGATCTGCAGATCGCGCATGGCAATCTTGAAGCCCGAACCGAACTCGGTATATTCCCGAATGGCATCCAACCGCTTGCGCCCGTCCTCGGTGAGGGTGCGGCCTTGGCGGTAGGTGAAATAGGCGTAGGCGTGCTTATAGGAGCGGCCGACACGGCCACGGATCTGATGCAGTTGCGCCAGCCCCAAACAGTCGGCATTTTCAATAATCAGCGTGTTGGCGTTGGGCACGTCGACACCCGTTTCGATGATGGTGGTACAGACCAAAATATCGATCTTGCCCTCGGTCATGCGATCCCAGATTTCGCCCAGTTCCTCCTTGGCCATCTGGCCGTGCGCCACTTCAACGGTGGCATCGGGGATGGCCTCGGCAATCTGATTGGCCGTTTTATAGATGGTATCCACCCGATTGTGCAGGTAGTAGCATTGGCCGCCACGGGAGAGTTCCCGCCGCAGAGCATCCATAATCAGGGACGGGTCGTACTCGCAGACGTAGGTGGAGATGGGGTGGCGGTCGTTGGGCGGGGTTTCGATGACCGACATATCCCGAATGCCCGACAGCGCCATGTTCAGCGTGCGGGGAATGGGGGTGGCAGACAGGGTCAGCACGTCGACATTCTTCGCCATTTCTTTCAGGTTTTCCTTGTGCGATACGCCGAAGCGTTGCTCCTCATCGACGATGAGCAGGCCCAAATCCTTGAATTTTACATCCTTTTGCAGGATGCGGTGGGTGCCAACCAGTATATCAATCTCGCCACGGCGCACCTTGCGCAGGATGGCCTCCTGCTGTTGCGGGGTGCGGAAGCGGGAGAGCAGTTCCACCGTAACGGGGAAGCCCTCAAAACGGCGCAGGATGGTATTGTAATGTTGCCATGCCAGCAGGGTAGTGGGGGTGAGGATGGCAACCTGCTTGGTATCGAGGACGCACTTGAAAGCGGCACGCAGGGCCACCTCGGTTTTACCAAAGCCCACGTCGCCGCAAAGCAGACGATCCATCGGCGATGGCTTTTCCATATCGGCCTTGATCTCGGCGGTGCACAGGGCTTGGTCTTCGGTTTCCTCAAACTCGAAGGCACTCTCAAACTGTTGTTGCCACTCGTTATCGGGTGAGAAGGCGTGCCCCGCCGTGTTCTGACGGGCGCTGTAGAGCGCAATCAAGCCTTTTGCCAGATCCTTGACGTTGGCCTTGACTCTTGCCTTGGACTTGGCCCATTCGCCGTTGCCCAGCTTGTTGAGTTTGACCTTGACCTCGTCGGAAGCGCCGACGTATTTGGAGATCAGATCGAACTGCCCGCAGGGGATAAAGAGGGTATCGGTGCCGGCATAGCGGATGCGGATAAATTCACGGGTAACCCCTTGTGCGGTTACCTGATGCACGCCGTCGTAAATGCCGACGCCGTAGTTTTCATGCACCACATAGTCCCCGATCTTAATATCGGAGAAATCGTTGATGGCCTGCCCCGGTTTGTAGCGGCTGTGTCGTTTTTTCTTCTTGCCCGACAGGCGAGCCGAGCCCAGCACGGCAAACTTGGCATCCCGATCGTGGAAGCCGCCGGGGAAGCCTTGACCGATGATGGCGGCCGCCCCTTTGGGAATATCAGCATCCTCCCGAAGCAGGGCGCAGGAAATGTTATGCTCACTAAGAAGGGTGGGCAGATAGGTGGCACGGGCGGCCGAGCCGGCAAAGACGGCCAAGTCCCCGTTTTCCAAATAAAAGGACACATCTTCACATAAAGCACTGTCGCCCGACGGCGAGGTCAAAGAGGTCACGTGATAGCCCTGCACCAAGCCAAAGGTCATGGCCGATTCCTGCCGCAAAAAGTCTTCGAGCAGAACGAATGAATGGTGAGCCATCCGATCGATGATCCGATCGGGCTCGTTATAGCAGGCGCGGCTCATGACGGTATAGCCACGCTCGGCCAAAGAGGCCAAATCTTGGGATGTGCGGTAAACAAAGCCTTGCATGGCTTCTCGCAGGCGGGGCAGGTCAAAGCACAGGCACAGCGCATCGGGGTCATAGTCGAGCACCGAAGGGCCGGCGGGGTGAATCAGAGGCAGGAAGCGGTCAATCCCTTTGAAGGTGCCGGCCTGCAACGTTTCCAGATCGTGGCGGGCGTTGAGAATGGCATCGTCGTTCTCGCCCTGCTCCAGTTTGGCCAGACGGGCACGCATCCGCTTTTCGATTTCCCGTTTCACGTTGGCATCGGCAAAAGCCTCCTGCACCGGCAGGATGCGGGCGGTGTCGATATCCTCCAGTCGGCGCTGGGTTTTGGGGTCATAGTACGAAAGGGAGTCGATCTCATCCCCGAACAGTTCAA
>JAZKZU010000284.1:0-1480 GCA_045612825.1 Eubacteriales bacterium | reverse complement strand
ATGCGCCGCGCTCCTGTTGGAGCAGGAGTATGACGTACTGGGTGTCTACTGCCAAATGACCGATGATACAACCGAAAAGAACGACGCATACAGGGTTGCCGAGCATCTCGGCATCCCTTTTTTCACTTTGGATCTGCGTGAGGACTTTCGCAAATTCGTCATATCGAACTTCATCGATGAATATAAAAAGGGGCGCACACCCAACCCCTGCATCGTCTGCAACCCCCTGGTCAAATTCAAAGGGTTAGCCTCGATCCCCGCCGATTTTATCGCCACCGGCCACTATGCCGGCGTCGAGGAACGGGACGGCTGGTATCACGTCCGCCGCTCCTCGATCAAGGACCAGTCCTATATGCTCGGCCGCCTGCCCCAGTCGGTGCTCTCCCGCCTGCTGTTGCCCCTGTGCGATCGCAAGAAAGAGGACAACCGTGCCTTAGCCGAACAACTCGGCATCCCCGTCGCACAGAAAAAGGACAGCCAAGACCTCTGCTTCTGCCAAAATCATATCGATTTTCTTCGATATGAAGGAGTCGCCGTAGAAGAAGGGGACTTCTTGATGGACGGAGAGATTGTCGGCAAGCACAAAGGCACCCCCTGTTACACCATCGGCCAGCGCAAAAATTTAGGCATTGCCCTCGGCCGCCCCGCCTTTGTCACCGCCATTGATGCGAAAAGCAATACCGTCACCCTCTCCCATACCGACCCCTTTACGCAAACGGCCACCGTCACCGATCTGGCTTGGCAAAGTAAGCCCGCCGAGCATTTTACCTGCACCGTCAAAACCCGTCTGGCCGCCCCGCCCGTGCCCGCCACGGTAACGGTCACGGGCGACACCGCCCACATCACCTTTTCCCAGCCCGTCCGCGCCGTCACCCCCGGCCAGACTGCCGTATTATATGAAGAATCGGCCGTCATTGCGGCCGGATTCTTCATATAGCGAAATTCGCCTACGGCGAGCGAAATTCGGCTTCGCCGAGCTTGTGAGAATTTCATTTCGCTACCCAACGAGTAATTTCGCTGATGCGCCAGCATCAATTTCGCCTAAAGGAGTTTCTTATGTCCGAGAGTATCCTACTGGAAAAATCCAAAGATTTTGCCGTTCTGATTGTTCATGCTTGCCGCCAAATTAAGGAAACTTACCGAGAAAGCGTCTTAACCAATCAGCTGATTCGGTGCGGCACCTCCATTGGGGCCAATATCCATGAATCCAAGTATGGGCAAAGCCGTGCCGACTTTATTGCAAAAATGCAGATTGCACTAAAGGAATATTACGAATCCGAATATTGGCTTGAACTGCTCAGTCGCACATCCATGCTGACTGACGAGGACTATCAGGATCTGCGCAACCGTTGCGGCTCAATTCGCCGTATGCTCATCTCTTCCATCAATACCGCACGGAATAATCAAAATAACACTTGATATTTTCATGGATATACTGTATAATAATAAATGCTCATTGCGCAATGAGCATTTATTATTA
>JAZKZU010000283.1:0-9713 GCA_045612825.1 Eubacteriales bacterium | reverse complement strand
AGATATGGTTTATGGCCGACGGCGGGGTGCTGGGATACGGCACGCCTGAGGAGATTTTCGATCGGCCGGAAGATCCGAGGATTAAGGAATTTATTGACTCGATTATTAAAGTTTGAGGATAAGACTCCCTTTGCATAAGGGGAGCCTTATTCATACAGGCAAAGGAGCGTACCATGAACATAGTGGAAACATTGAGTAAGGAACTGAATTTGACGGTGTCGCAGGTAGAAGCGGCGGCCGCCCTGTTGGACGAAGGGAACACCGTGCCCTTCATTTCCCGTTACCGTAAAGAGGTGACGGGGGGTATGGATGATGAGGTGCTGCGCCAATTCGAGCAAAGATTAAACTATTTGCGCTCTTTTGAGAAACGCAAAGAGGAGATATGGACGGCGATCGACGAGCAGGGCAAGATGACCCCTGAGATTGAGGCGATGCTGAATTCGGCCAAGATTTTGTCGGAGCTGGAGGACATTTATCGGCCTTACCGCCCCAAGCGGCGCACCCGTGCCAGTGTGGCCAAGGAGAAGGGCTTGGAGCCGTTGGCCGATTGGATATTATCCCAAGAGGCGGGCGAGCCTACCGAGAAAGCGGCCGAGTTCCTAAAGGAACAGGTGGAAACGGTGGAGGATGCGCTGGCGGGGGCTTGCGACATCATCGCCGAGGCCATATCGGACACGCCGCAGACCCGTGCTCTGCTTCGTGCGCTGGCGCTGGGCGAGGGTGTGATCGAGTCGTGCGCCGCTAAGGAGGAGGACAGCACCTATCGGATGTACTATGAGTTTGCCGAGCCTGTCAAGCGCTTGGCGGGGCATCGGGTATTGGCGCTCGACCGTGGAGAAAAGGAAGAATTTTTGAAGGTAACGCTTAGGGTGGACGAGGAGAAGGCCTTGAAGATTTTGACCGATGCCTTTGTGAAAAAGAACAACGCCTGTGGGGCGTTGGTTTATGCGGCGGCCGAGGATGCCTATGCCCGACTGATCTTCCCCTCGATTGAGCGGGAGATTCGCTCATCGCTGACCGAGCGTGCGGCCGACGGAGCGATTCGTGTTTTTGGCGCCAACCTAAAGAGTTTGCTTATGCAACCGCCCATCAAGGGTATGGTGGTGATGGGGCTTGACCCTGCCTACCGTACGGGATGCAAGATTGCCGTAGTGGATGCTACGGGTGCGGTACTGGATACGACGGTGGTGTACCCAACCCCGCCGCAAAAGCGAATCGAGGAGGCTGAGAAGAAGTTATTGGCGCTTATCCGTAAATATGGGGTTAATGTCATTTCTATCGGCAACGGTACGGCTTCCCGTGAGAGTGAGCAGTTTGTGGCCGATATGATTAAAAATAACGGCTTGGATGTGCATTATGTGATTGTCAATGAGGCGGGGGCTTCGGTCTATTCGGCCAGCAAGCTTGGCGCGGAGGAGTTCCCCGATTTTGACGTGACCCAGCGCAGTGCCGTGTCGATTGCCCGCCGTTTGCAAGACCCGCTGGCCGAGCTTGTTAAGATTGAGCCTAAGGCGATTGGTGTTGGGCAGTATCAGCATGATATGCCGCAGAATAAGTTGAGTGAAACGCTCACGGGCGTGGTTGTGGACTGCGTCAATGCCGTGGGCGTGGATCTGAACACGGCCTCGGCGCCGCTGCTGTCCCGTGTAGCGGGAGTCAATGCGGGTGTGGCCAAAAACATTGTGGCCTACCGTGAGGAGAACGGCGAATTTATGGACAGAAAGGCGCTTCTAAAGGTGCCGAAACTGGGCAAGAAGGTGTTTGAGCAGGCGGCGGGTTTCCTGCACGTGCCCGAGAGCGAGAATATTCTCGACCGCACCTTTGTGCATCCCGAGAGTTACGGGGCGGCGCAGGCGTTGTTGACGGTGTGCGGCTATCAAAAATCCGATCTGAAAAAGGGCGGATTTGATGACCTGAAAACCCGTGCCGAGGGCAAGGGGATTTCGGCCATTGCCAAGGAGATTGGTGTGGGTGAGCCGACCCTGCGGGACATCATTGACGAGCTGGTCAAGCCCGGCCGTGACCCTCGTGAGAATCTGCCCTCGCCCATCCTGCGCAGTGACGTGCTGGAGATGAAAGACCTCAAAGAGGGCATGGAGTTGACGGGCACGGTGCGCAACTGTGTGGACTTTGGCGCCTTTGTGGATATTGGCGTGCATCAGGACGGTTTGGTGCACATTTCGCAGATTACCAACAAGTTTATCAGGCATCCCTTAGAGGTGTTGAAAGTGGGGGATGTGGTGAAGGTTAAGGTGCTGGGTGTGGACGAAAAGAAGAACCGCATCTCCTTGACAATGAAGCTGTAATTTGTGTATAATTAATATGGTCTGAGAAATTGAAAGGAATCGAAAATGATGGATAAGAATTTGGATTTTATCGCACAATTTGATCCGACGATGGCGGCGGCTATGAAGGACGAGCTGTCCCGTCAGCGCCGTAATATTGAGTTGATTGCCAGCGAGAACTTTGTATCGCCTGCCGTGATGGTGGCTATGGGTTCGCCGCTGACCAACAAGTATGCCGAAGGGTATCCCGCTCATCGGTACTACGGCGGTTGCCAGTGCGTGGATGTGTGCGAAAATATAGCCCGTGACCGTGCCTGTGAGTTGTTCGGCGCCGAGCACGCCAACGTCCAGCCCCACTCGGGTGCGCAGGCCAACCATGCGGTATACGTGGCCCTTTGCAAGCCGGGTGATACCGTTATGGGTATGAATCTGGCGCACGGCGGGCATCTGACCCACGGTTCGCCCGTGAACTTTTCGGGGTTGCAGTACAACATTGTGCCTTACGGCGTGAATGAGGAAACGGGGCGTATCGATTACGACGAGATGGAGCGCATTGCCATGGAGTGCAAGCCGAAGATGATCATTTCGGGCGCTTCGGCCTATCCCCGTGTGATTGATTTTGAGAGAATTTACAACATTGCCAAGAAGGTGGGCGCTTATCACATGGTGGATATGGCGCACATTGCGGGCTTGGTGGCGGCAGGTGTGCATCCCTCGCCCGTGCCCTATGCCGACGTGGTAACCACTACCACCCACAAGACCCTGCGTGGGCCTCGTGGCGGTATGATTCTGTGCAAGCAGGAACTGGCCAAGGCCATTGACAAGGCGATTTTCCCCGGCACGCAGGGCGGCCCGCTCATGCACGTGATCGCCGCTAAGGGTGTGGCTTTCGGCGAGGCGCTTAAGCCGGAATTTAAGGCGTATGCCAAGCAGATCGTGGCCAACTGTGCGGCCATGGCCGATGAGATGATGAAGCTCGGCTTCAATCTTGTGTCGGGAGGTACCGATAATCATTTGGTGCTCATCGACCTGCGTAACATCGGTGTGACCGGCAAGGAGCTGGAGCATCGGTTGGATGAAGTGTTTATTACCGTAAATAAGAACTCGGTGCCGTTTGACACCCAGAGTCCGTTCATTACCTCGGGTATTCGTGTCGGCACGGCCGCCGCTACTACCCGTGGCCTCAAAGAGGACGATTTCCGCATCATTGCCAAGCTCATTTGGCTGGCGGCGACCGACTTTGAAAATCAGGCCGATACCATTCGTGCCGAGGTCACCAAGCTGACCGATAAATACCCCTTATATTAAGGAGAAGATGATGGCTACACCGCTTGCCGATCGGTTGCGCCCCACCACGCTGGACGAGGTTTACGGACAGCGGCATATCTTGGGTGAGGGCAAACTGCTTCGCAAGATCGCCGAGTCGGGCGATCTGCCCAATATGATTTTCTACGGGCCTTCGGGTACCGGTAAAACGACGACGGCGAATATTCTCGCCGCCGCTTCCGGCAAGCGTTTGTTTCGGCTCAATGCCACCAATGCCTCCCTTTCGGATGTCAAGGCGGTCATTGAAGAGACCGATACCATGCTCGCTCCCGAGGGGATTTTGCTTTATCTGGATGAGATTCAGTATTTTAATAAAAAACAGCAGCAGTCGTTGCTGGAGTTCGTGGAGAACGGCAAGATTACCTTGATTGCCTCGACCACCGAGAACCCCTATTTTTACGTCTATAACGCTCTGCTTTCCCGTTGCACCGTCTTTGAATTTAAGCCGGTGCCCAAGGAGGAGATTGCCAAGGCGGTGCGCCGTGCAGTGGCCACGTTGGCCAAGGAGCGGGATTTTACGGTGGAGTTTGAGCAGGAGGCGTTTGACTATGTTTGCGCTTCCTGTGCAGGGGATGTGCGCAAGTCGATCAATGCGGTGGAACTGTTGTGTCTGGCCAAACCGGGGCAGAAGAAGATTTATGTCGACATGGAGATGGCACGGCAGGCGGCGCAGACCAGCGCCGTGAAATATGATCGGGACAGTGACTTTCACTACGATTTGCTGTCGGCCTTTCAGAAGTCCTTGCGGGGCTCGGACGAGAATGCGGCGCTGCATTATTTGGCACGCTTGCTCAGTGCGGGTGACCTGCTTTCGGTTTGCCGGAGACTTCTGGTGACGGCGGCCGAGGACGTGGGGCTGGCCTATCCCAACGCCTTGATCTACTGCAAGGCGGCGGTGGACAGTGCTCTGCAGTTGGGTTTGCCTGAAGCACGAATTCCGCTGGCCGATGCGGTGATACTGGTGGCGACGGCGCCCAAGTCCAATTCCGGCATTTGCGCCATTGATGCGGCGATGGCTGATGTGGCTAGTGGCAACTACTCGGAGGTGCCGAGCAATTTACAGGATGCCCATTACGAGGGCGCCAAGAAATTGGGGCACGGACAAACCTATGTTTACCCACACGGGCATGAAAATAATTGGGTTAAGCAACAGTATTTGCCCGATGCCTTGAAAGATACGGTATATTACGAGTATGGGGACAATAAACTGGAACAGGCGACAAAAGCCTACTGGGATAAGATCAAAAAATAAGAGGAGAGCGTAAGCTCTCCTCTTTTGCTTAATTTTGCGGATAGTCCTGCGGTAAGATATACAAATTATACCGATAGGCTTCCTCGTTCATGAAATCCGGGTTCTCTGCATCATATGCGAAATCCATCGTATTGGGAGCAAGATAATCTTCGTTATAATATATGGATTTGATCTTTTCCTCTTCATACTGAATCACCAAAACGCCATCAGAAAGCAAATGACAGGACTCCACCTTGTTATTTACTGAATTGAGTGCAATTGGATCAATGGCGGCTACATCATAAATGCTGTCACCAACTTTAAGATTCTTAAAATCGCGATAACAATGCGGTTCAGCAACATAAACAGCCCGTTTAGCTTTCGTTAATCCATCGTGCAATCGGTAATCGAAGAATAAATATACATACCCACCTTCATCCGCCTTATACACCGTATATAAGCGTTTATATGTTCCGCCTTTTCTATGATGCATAAATTCCAATCCGGTATCCCGCACAAATTGAAACGGTTGAATATCCAAATATGCCTCAAAAATACGATGTCTCCGTACTATCCCAGAAGAAGTTCCGCCCTCTCCGTCAAACTTGACATAGGATGCGTGCCATGCATTTTCTTGGCTGATTTTTTGATTCTCAACTAACTCCGACAATGGCGTGTCATTATCAATCAACGGTTTAAGATCAATTTTTTCTTCTTCCAGTAATTCAAAATATTTATCCTCTCTCGGAAGGACCTCCTCATCGGTATCCAACATACTGGGAATATGAGAAATCTCTTCTTTAAAATCCTCATATGTCATTATTGACGGGGTAGGATTTACATGACAACCGACTAAACACACAATCACGCATAAAAGCGACACTGTCGCAGTCAGATATTTTTTAGAAAATATCATACCAATATACCTCCTCCACCGTCTTGGCCAAATATAGCGTTTCCGTGTTATAGTAATAACTACTATCTCCGATTCTCCAATTACTGATTTGATCCGGATCAGCATTTCCCTTTAATTGTGCTTGTGTTTCACCTGCTTTGTGCGCCCATCCATCTGTCGTTTCCACCCAAAAATGATAATCTCGGCCCCAATAATTCCCATAAATATCATATAGTTTTTCACTGAGCCTCATAGTCACTCGATATTCATCTAAATCAATGGCTTGTTGAGCATTAGATAATGTCCGATATTCTACACCCATTGCAGACAAGTATGGCGCAACAACATTAGCAAAATACGAAGTGACTGTTTCTGTCGGCGAAATTTCTCTAGACAATTCGTCATCAATAAAACCAGTAATTCCCCACGCATAGCCCAAACAATTTACTGTCGTTCTGCTCTCATCATGAAATATTTTCGCAGCCCCTTTGTTATAGTTGCTATTATAATTCAAGACAATATAAGGTTTGTTGGAAGATGCATTTGTAGAGCTGAAATAATGGAGCATCTGCGTGGACTCTGCGGTCGACATCAAAAGAAATCCACGCAATTCATTGATTGTTTCCGACCAAGATTCATTGATATAGTTTCTCATACACGCTTGAACAAACTGTGTCATGGGAATCGTATACCACCCACTTGTCGTTACCGTAAATGCCGATGGTGGATAAACTTCCTTAATCCCTGATTGATACGGATCATGAAATGTTGCCTGATTAGCAACGTGATTCCAACACATGTTTGACATAGCCCACGTATGATTTGGAATCTTCGGATCAATGGTCATAGTCGAGGTGTTGGCCGAGCTTTCATACAACCGCATACTGGCCGAATTCACGGCATACGGAGCCATCTTATAGTCAGCAAATACCAACTGGAAATAGGTACGATAAACCTCGCCCGCCAAGTTCCCCACATACAATTTAGCCGCTGTGGCATAATTTGCATTAGGATCATAGGTGCCGACATCAATATCGTTGATATACGAACCGTCCAAATTTGCCGTAGCATAAATGATCGCCGCACGGGTGGGATAGGCCGCCTCAGCAATAAATTCCTCATCCACCGTCATGGTGACAAGATAGGTGCCGTCAGCCTTGGCAAGAAAAGCAATCTTGTTTTGAAAACTCTTGTTGCCGTTGGCATCCATAATTTCTTCTACATTGATATATCCCTGCAACTGCCCCTCGTCATCCACCAGAGCGATCGAGGTTTCCCCGCTCTGCACCGGCGTCAATCCATCGGTATCCACAATAAAGGAATATTCACGGACATTATTGTCCGATGCCATCAGCAGATCATTTTTTACGCCATGCAATAAGGTCGAGGCTATAATCGTGGCATCTGCATTGGCTCGGAAGTATTCCACCGTGTTGGCTTTGGCGTCCAAGGTTGCGGTATTGATCGTCTTTCCCGCCGCCTGCGCCGCCGCCTCATTGATGGCGTGGATTCTTGCCGTTTCTTCTTCCGCCATCGGGACGGCAATCCGGCTTTCTCCCTCGCCGCCCATAATCTCAGCGCCCGTACCGATCCTCTCATTGATCGGATACATGGTCACGGTATAGCCGTTTTCGGTATAAGAAATGGGAGTGTCTGCGCTGACCGACTGCGGCAATACTAAATTACCGCCGGCGTTTGCCGACGTATAGGTGCCGGTCTGCGCCCCTTGGGTCAGTTTCGTATTATAATCGTGCTTCTCACCGTTGGCATCCTCATACCAAATATTCTCACTAAATAAATATAAGGTATTGGTGCCGTCCGCATTGCGGAACACAGCCAAGTTTTGTGTTTCTTCTTCATCTCGTAGACGTTCTACGTTATGCGCCTGAACCGTCTGTTCCGCCGTCAGCACCTCGGGAATATCCGCTAGGGGCAGGCCCAATGAGGTTTTCGGCACGATCGGCTCCATCGGTTCGGTCGTAATATCTCCGATCGAGATAGCACCAACCGCAAGTTGGCTGAGTAGTGACAGAACGACCAAAACAGCAAAACATTTCCCGTACATCTTTTTTCTTCATAAGACGATTCTCCTTTGTTTAGTTTTCAGTACCCGCCGGATGGGCGGGGTCGTGCCTGTCGTGCTCATCCGTGTACATCGGTATCACCCTCTTTCTGTCTTTGTGATTTTATTATACCATATTCTTCCACCCGTTGTCTATTAACAAATCTCACAAAGTTGCTTTTGGAAAACCGCACCAAAATATACATATTGAATAACGGCGGGTTTGGGTGTATAATGGAAAAAAGGAAGTGAAAGCATGACGAAGAACCAGAAAGCGAAAGAACTGATTGAGCGGCTGGCGGTCCTGTACCCCGATGCCAAGTGTTCGCTCGATTTTGAGAATGAACTGGAATTGGTGGCGGCCACCTGCCTGTCGGCGCAGTGCACCGATGAGCGGGTGAATATTGTGACCAAGGAGTTGTTTGCCAAGTATAAAACGCCCGAGGATTATCGGGATGCCGACCTGAGTGAGGTCGAGGAGATCATCCGTTCCTGCGGATTCTATAAGAATAAGGCGAAAAATCTGATTGGGCTTGGGCGTGTGCTGTGCGAGAAGTTCGACGGAAAAGTACCCGATACCATGGGAAAACTTTTGGAATTGCCCGGTGTGGGGCGCAAGACAGCCAATCTGGTGTTGGGCGTAGTCTACAACGATCAGGGGATTGTGGCCGACACCCATTGTATTCGTTTGGCCAATCGGTTTGGTTTAACGAAAAGTGACGATCCGGTTGTGGTGGAGCGGGAGTTATCGGCGCTCATTCCCAAGGACGAACGGCTGATGTTCTGCCATCGACTCATCTACCACGGACGGGCGGTGTGTCAGGCAAGAAAGCCCGATTGCGAGGGTTGTACGCTTCAGGATTTGTGTGTTTTTCATAAATGAAATGCGGGGGCAAAGGTTTTCTTTGCCCCCCTTTATATTTCTTTAAAAAAATGGAAAACTAATCTTGCCATGCTGTTTTTCTTATGTTACAATTATACATAATACAAAAAACCAAGAGGCAAAAATCATGAGAAAGACCAAAATTATTTGCACACTCGGCCCTGCGGTCGATAAGGACAACGTACTGGAACGGCTGATGTTGTCGGGCATGGATTGCGCCCGATTCAATTTCAGTCACGGCACCCATGCTGAGCACAAGGTGCGTATGGACCGTGTTAAGGAGTTGCGCAACAAGCACAAATTGCACACGGCTATTTTGCTCGATACCAAGGGCCCTGAGATTCGCCTGCGTACCTTCAAGGGCGGCAAGGCCGAGATTCAGGAAGGACAGTTGTTCGAGTTTCGCCGTGGCGAAGAGGACGGCGACAATACGGGCGTGTGCCTGACCTTCCCCGATTTGGATAAGAACGTCGTGGCGGGCAACCGCATCTTATTGGATGACGGTTTGATTGCCTTTGACGTAGAGAGTGTAGAGGACGGCGTGGTTACCTGCCGTGCCTTAAACGGCGGGGTGCTCAAGGATCGCAAGAGCCTGAATATTCCCAACGTGGATGTGGATATGCCCTATATGTCGGACACCGATCGGGCCGATATTCTGTTTGGTATTGAGCAGGATGTCGATTTCATTGCGTCCTCTTTTGTGCGGCGTGCCGATGACGTGTTGGAGTTGCGCCGTTTTCTCAATCAGAACGGCGGGGGCAACATTCAGATTATTTCCAAGATTGAGAACACCCGAGGGGTGAGCAATCTGCAGGAGATCATCGAGGTGTCGGACGGCATCATGGTGGCTCGAGGGGACCTGGGTGTAGAGGTGCGGTACTGTGAACTGCCGGGCATTCAGAAGAAGATCATCGAGTCCTGCTACCGCACGGGTAAGCACGTCATTACGGCGACCCAGATGCTGGAGAGCATGGTGCACAACCCTCGGCCGACCCGTGCCGAGATTTCGGATATTGCCAACGCCGTGTATG
>JAZKZU010000282.1:0-3555 GCA_045612825.1 Eubacteriales bacterium | reverse complement strand
TGCGAGGCGTGGTGGATCAACCGCCCCAAGCGGGTCATCAGGCCTATGGCGAGAATTTTTACACATTCATCTTGCGGGTCAATCGTCTGAGCGGTCAGCCTGACCGCATATTCGTTATTGTTTCCGAACGCTTATTTCCCGGACGGTATGTAGATGTTGGGGATTTGCTGGAAATTACGGGGGAGTTCCGCTCAAAAAATATGGATGTGGACGGCCGCCGTCGGTTGATTTTATATGTATTTGCGCAAGATATCCAGATTTGCATTGATCCGCAGGAGCATGAAAACAAAATCGAATTGGTCGGGTTTTTGTGTAAAACGCCCATTCATCGGAGAACGCCGCTCGGTCGTGAGATTGCCGATATTATGTTGGCCGTCAACCGTCGGTACGGTCGTGGTGATTATATTCCATGCTTGGCATGGGGGCGGGATTCTGTCTTTGTTCAATCGCTTCGACAATCGGATATGATACACATTTTTGGTCGAATTCAAAGCCGCAATTACATAAAGAAAACCGAAATCGGTGAAAAGGAAATGACGGCATGGGAGATTTCTTGCTCGCATATTGAGGTTTTGGATTAACAGATATTTCAAAACATATTGGGTGTCGAGAGGGCCAAAATAATAGCGCAACCACTAAACTTGAGAAAAGGAGAAATATCATGAGCGCTATGGTTCCCTCGGCTAAAGAAGCCATGAATCGTTTTAAGATGGAATGTGCTAACGAAGTTGGTGTCAATCTTAAGCAGGGCTACAACGGCGACCTGACCTCTAAGCAGGCCGGTTCGATCGGTGGCCAGATGGTTAAGAAGATGATCAAGTCCGTTGAAGAAAGCATGTAACCTTTGGTAGCAAAAGACCGGGATTTTCCCCGGTCTTTTATCTTGTAAAAAATTATTGTAATCCAATAGGAAATCTGTTACAATAAAATAATAGTATGCAAGGAGGCGCAGTCCGATAATATGAGTGATATATTCGCATCCATTGAACAATTATATCCGTCCTTTTCCAAAGGGCAGAAAGCCATTGCGGATTATTTGCTGGCGCATTATGAAAAAGCGGCGTTTATGACGGCGGCAAAATTAGGACAAGCCGTGGGGGTTAGCGAATCCACGGTCGTGCGCTTTGTTACTGAGCTGGGGTTTGACAGTTATCAGGGGTTAAAACAAGCCCTGCATCAGTTAAGCCGCAATCGGCTTACTGCCCTGCAGCGGGTTCAGATCACCGAAGAGCGTATCCGTGAAGACGGGGTGCTCGGGAGTGTTCTTTCCAATGATATTATCAATATCAGCCAAACCTTGGCGCATATCGATCCTGTGGAATTTGAGTCGGCCATCCAAAAAATTGTGGCGGCACGCAATGTTTATATTATCGGCGTGCGCACGGCCAGTATGTTATCCGAGTTTTTGGGGTATAATCTAAATCTGATCTGTGATAATATTCGCCCCGTTAATGCCGCGGGCACTGAGGAAGTGTTTGAGCAAATTGTCCGTATCGGGCAAGGGGATGTGATTATCGGTATCAGCTTTCCTCGCTATTCTCAGCGTACCATTCGTGCCCTCAATTTTGCCCGTGACCGTGGGGCGGATGTTGTGGCGATTACCGATGCGCCATCTTCGCCCTTGGCACAATTTGCTACCAATCTGTTGCTGGCACGAAGCGATATGGCTTCCTTTGTTGATTCGCTTACGGCGCCGATGAGCCTAATCAATGCTCTCATTGTGGGTGTTACCATGAAGCGGCGGCAGGAAATTGAGAAGCGGCTGGGAGAATTGGAACAGATTTGGGACGAATATCAGGTGTATGAAAAGCAGGATGGAGGTCGTGCCGATGTCTGATATAGCCATTATCGGCGGCGGTGCGGCCGGTTTGATGGCGGCCGCTTTGCTGGCGCAAGCCGGTGTGTCCTGCGATCTCTATGAGAAGAAAGATCGGTTTGGGCTGAAGATCGGTATTACGGGAAAGGGAAGATGTAATCTGACCAACGCCTGCGATGCCGAGCG
This sequence comes from Eubacteriales bacterium, assembly GCA_045612825.1. GTDB lineage: Bacteria > Bacillota > Clostridia > Oscillospirales > UMGS1783 > CAKSHC01. The sequence continues at coordinate 1,553 of JAZKZU010000282.1, read as the reverse complement.
TTTTCGGGCCAACATCATGAAAGGCGATCGGTTTTTATACAGTGCCTTTTCCCGCTATGATAATATGTGGCTGATGCAAACGTTTCGGGATTGGGGTTTAGCCCTTAAAATTGAGCGAGGAGATCGTGTGTTTCCGGTTTCCGATCGGGCGTTGGATGTTGTCGGCACGTTACTCAAGGCTTGTGATGAACGATACGTTACCCGCATCAAGGAAGAAGTGCTGGATATATTGGCATGTGACGGTTTTTCCGTTGTTACAAAAAGCGGAAAACGTCAGTACACCAAAGTATTATTGGCTACCGGCGGCTTATCCTATCCGCAGACCGGCAGTACCGGCGACGGCTATCGATTTGCCGAAAATTTAGGCCATTCCATCCAGACTCCGACTCCCTCTTTGGTCGGTCTGCATTGCGAGGGGAATGAATGCTCCCGCATGAGCGGTTTGGGGCTTAAAAACGTAACCCTTACCCTTTTAAATGAAAAGGGGAAGGTGTTGTATTCCGAAATGGGCGAGGCGTTGTTCACGCATTTTGGCCTTTCCGGGCCTTTGGTGCTTACAGCGTCGGCGTACATAGCCCATAAAAAGCCGGAAAAGGCGACTGTATCTTTGGATCTTAAGCCGAGCTTGTCCTTGGATATGCTGGATCAGCGCTTGTTGCGTGATTTTGCCGAGCAGAAGAATAAGAGTTTTCGTAATTGTCTTGGTAAGTTATTGCCTGCCAGCTTCATTCCCGTATTGATTGAGCGAAGCGGGATTGATCCCGATAAGCAGGTCAATGCCGTATCTCGTGAGGAGCGGCAACGGTTGTGTGCGCTTATTAAGAATTTCTCCTTCCAGATTATCGGAACTCGCCCCATGGAAGAAGCAGTAGTTACGGCGGGTGGGGTTTCCTTAAAGGAAATTGATCCGAAAACCATGCAGTCTAAATTGGTGGACGGTTTGTATTTTGCCGGTGAGGTTATGGATATCGATGCCCTGACCGGTGGATTTAATTTGCAATTAGCATTTACAACGGCGGCTGCGGCGGCAGAAGCCATGATAAACGGAGGTTAATCGTATGCCTGTAAATATTGCTATTGACGGCCCGTCGGGAGCGGGCAAGAGCAGTGCGGCCAAGGCATTGGCAAAGAAACTGGGATATTTGTATATTGATACCGGTGCACTCTATCGTGCTATTGGTTTGTATGCCATCCGTCAAAATGTAGCGGATATGAAAAAAGCGGATTTGATTTCTCCTTTGTTGAAAGATATTGATGTAAGCCTTCGATTTGTGGAGGGGGAACAACGGGTATATCTGAATGAGGAAGATGTTTCGGGCTTGATTCGGACGCAGCCGGTGGCTCAAGCGGCATCCGATGTGTCGGCCCATCCGGTTGTGCGTACCTTCTTGCTGGATTTGCAGCGTAAAATGGCGGCAGAACACGATGTTCTGATGGACGGTCGCGATATTGGTACGGTAATTTTGCCGCAGGCACAGGTTAAATTTTTCCTCACGGCCAATGCGGCAGCCAGAGCCCGCCGTCGTACATTGGAACTGCAGGCAAAAGGCATA
>JAZKZU010000281.1:0-4677 GCA_045612825.1 Eubacteriales bacterium | reverse complement strand
AGGCGGCGGGGTTGATGACAATGCCGTCATACACCCGATAGGTCGATTGAATGGCATCCACTAAATCGCCCTCGTGATTGGATTGGTAGAAATCGACGGTGTGCGCCTTGGCATAGGTGCGGATCTTGTCGCACAGGCTGTCATAGGTTTCCTTGCCGTAAATGTCCGGCTCGCGCAACCCCAGCAAATTGAGATTCGGGCCGTTGATGACTAAAATTTTCATAGGTAATCCTCGATGATTTGTGCCGCCACCTGTTCGATTTCGGCATCGGCAGGGATATGGCGGTCACAGGTTTTCAGATAGAGCGGATAGCGCTCACGGTAACGGGTTTGCATAGCCTCGATAGACGAGGCGGTAGGCCGATCGGATGTGGGAATGAGCCGATCCAGCGAACGGTCTAAGAAATAAAGGCGGCCATTCTTTTTCAGGTAGCGCACGTTCTCAGCGTTGAGAATCGCACCGCCGCCCGTGGCGATCACGCAGCCGTTGCGCCCCGACAGGTCGTGAATGGTCTGCGCTTCATAGCGGCGAAAAGCGACCTCGCCCTCGCCCTCAAAAATGGCGGGAATGGAGCGGCCGACCGTTTTGACCAGTTCTTCATCGGCATCGATAAAGGGCCGACCCAGCGCCTCGGCTACGGCACGGCCAACGGTGGTTTTTCCGCTGGCGGGCATGCCGATCAGTACAATATTGGTTTTGATATTCTCCACCTGCCGCACAATCTGCTTGGCTTGAGAAGAATCAATCGTTTTGTCGAAAAAATGTTCGGCGGCACGGATGGCTTGGGTGGCCAGCATCAGCATCCCGCCGCAATGGGGAATCCTCAAACTCTCCGCCTTTTGCAGAAGGTCGGTGCACAGGGGGTTGTATACCACATCAATCACCGCTTTCAGGTTCGGAAAATCGGCCGGATCGGCAGCCATGCCGTCGATATGCGGATACATCCCGCAAGGGGTGGTGTTGATGAGTATTTCGGCATCAAACGGCAGGACATCGTAGCCGATGACCCCCTCACGAGGGATGCGTCCCGCAATCACGATCTCGGCCGCTTCCATGGCACGCAAAACGGCCGCCGCCGTCTTGCAAGTGCCGCCCGTGCCTAAAATGAGCGCCTTTTTTCCCTTGGGGTCAACCCCCGTATGTTCAATTAAGGATTGCAACCCCGCAAAATCGGTGTTGTAGCCGTACAGTTTGCCGCCTTTGTTGACAATGGTGTTGACAGCCCCAATGGCACGGGCCGCCTCGTCAATCTCGTCGCAAAAGGGGATGACCGTTTCTTTATAAGGAATGGTCACGTTAATGGCCTTAAAATCTCGTTTTTCTAAAAACGAAGTCACGGCATCGGGCGCAAGTTCCTTGAGTTCATAATCATAATCCCCGATGCAGGCGTGGATTTCGGGGGAGAAACTGTGCCCCAGTTTTTCTCCGATGAGTCCGTAGGTCATGGGGTCACCAACCAATCGGTGCCAAACCGTGCGGCCAGCATATCGCAAAGGGCAATGGCGGTGGCACATTCCACCACCACACGGGCACGGTGGACAATGGCAGGGTCATGCCGCCCCGTTACCGCCAGCGTCTTTTCGGTATTTGTCTTAAAATCGACCGTCTGTTGCTCCTTGGCAATGGACGGCGTAGGTTTGATCGCACAGGAAAACCGCAGAGGGCTGCCGTCGGTAATGCCGCCGCAAACACCGCCCATGTGATTGGTCAGCGGGGCAATGCCCGCCTCGGTAACGCCTAAGGCATCGTTGGTCTGCGAGCCTTTTTTTTCGCTCAGGGCAAACCCGTCGCCAAAGGATACCCCCTTAACGGCAGGGATGGAAAAGAGCATGTGAGCCAGTTGGCTCTCCACGCTGTCAAAAAAGGGCTCTCCCACGCCGCAGGGCAATCCGACAACGATGGTTTCCAGTACGCCGCCAACGCTGTCACCCTCATTTTTTGCCTCTAAAATGGCATTCTGCATCTCTTTGGCCGCCGTCTCGTCCAGTACGGCAAAATCCAGCCCGTCCAGTTTATCCATATCCGATCGTAAATCGGCAAAATCACGGTCATGAATCCCCGCACAGGCGGCGATATGGGCGGCTATTCGAATCCCTTTATTTTTCAATGCGGCACGGCAAAGAGCGCCCGCTACCGTCAAAGCGGCGGTAATGCGCCCAGAAAAGTGGCCGCCGCCCCGATAGTCCTGAAAGCCGTGGTATTTGCACTCGGCCGTCCAGTCGGCATGGCCGGGACGGGCGGTGGTAGCCATCGCTCCGTAGTCACGGGAGCGGGTATCTTGATTGCGAATTACAAAGGTAATGGGCGTGCCTGTCGTGTAGCCGTTAAAGACCCCCGAAAGAATCTCATAGTCATCCGTCTCTTGTCGGGCTGTGGAAATGGCGCCGTGGGGCCGACGGTGGGAAAGCGCCGCACGCAGATCCTCGTCGGATACCGCAATGCCGGGTGCCAGTCCCGCTAATACGGCGGTCAGGGCAGGGCCGTGGCTTTCACCCGCAATCGTAAGGGTCACGCTTTGTCCATAGGTGGCTTTCATGCGAAATACTCCTTTAGGTACTGTTGTAGTTGGTCCATGCTCCACGATTCGAAGGCAAAAGAACCGATGGCCGATACCGTCACCACCGATACCCCCGCTGCATTCGCCTTTTTATCGTGCTCGGCGGCGGCAAAGAGTTTGGTGGGATCGCCCGTAAAACGGGTAGGCAGGTGATACTGCTCAAGTACGGCCGCCACACGGGAGCGAAGTTCGGGTGCGCACAGGGGCAGCATCCCCATAGCGACACATTCGCCGTGCAGGTATCCGCCTTGGCTTTCCATGGCGTGCCCGATGGTGTGCCCGAAATTGAGCACCTTGCGCAAGCCCGCCTCTTTTTCATCGGCCTCTACCACCTTGCGCTTGCACTGCAACGAGCGGTAGATGATCTCCTCGATGGACGGCTGCTCGGTTTCGAGAGCGGCAAAAAAGTCGGCATCAAAGGTAATGGCCATTTTGATGACCTCCGCCATACCCGATGCTACCTGACGGGCATCGAGGGTGGATAGCGTGTCGGGATCAATCAGTACGGCCGACGGCTGGTAAAAAGCACCTAAAATGTTTTTGAGCCCCTCAAAATTCACCGCTACCTTGCCCCCGATCGAAGAATCGACTTGGGAAAGCAGGGTGGTGGGGATGTTATAAAAGTCAATGCCACGCATATAGGAGGCGGCGGCAAATCCTGCCAGATCGCCAACCACGCCGCCGCCAACCGCCACCACGCAGTCTTTGCGGGTGAAATTCTCTTGCAACATGGTGCGGCAGAGTTCTTCAAAGGTGACCAGACTCTTGTGCGTCTCGCCCTGCTCAATGGTAAGGATGATGGGCAATTGGCATTGGTCGGCAATCGTCTGCGCATAGCGGGCGGGCACGCCCGCATCGGTCACGATCAGCACACGGCGGTTCAGGTTGAGCAAAGAAGCGGCACGGGAGAGCGCACCACGCTCAATGGTAATATCATAGGATTGATGGGGCAGAGTGACAGTCAGTGTCATAACGCACCTCACAGTTTGGTTTGATGGGAAAAGCGGCCGACAATGCGGAGTTTATCGCACACCTGAGCCAGTTCCTGCATCATCCGCTGTCCCTGCTCGGTCTTGGTATTGCCATCGGCCTCCACGTAGAAATAGTATTGCCACAGCAGTTCTTTCATGGGACGGGAGCGCAGGGTGCGCATATTGAACCCGCAGTCGCCGATAATCTGAATGGCTTTCGCTAACGCACCCGCCTCATTTCGAACGGTAAAGACCAAGATAAACTGATCATCCCGTGCGCCCGCCGAATCCTCCTCCACACGGGAAAAGACGGCAAAACGGGTGGTGTTGGTATTGCTTTCATTGATATGGCTTTCTAAAATTTTGAGCCCGTACAACTCGGCCGTGTCACGGCTGGCAATGGCGGCAATGTGCGGATCGCCCTTGTCCAGCAGTTTCTTGGCGGCCACAGCCGTATTGGAGGCCGAACGGGCCTCAAAATGATTGCGGTCTATGTACTTGGCGCATTGGGCCAAGGCCTGCGGATGGGAAATGACGGTGGTGATCCCGTCACGGTCGGCCTCGGGCAGACCGATGAGATTATGGGTAATCTCCAGTTCATAAATGCCGTTGACATGAAGCGGCCCAGAAAAGAGCAGATCCACCACCTGCGCCACCTCGCCCGCATAACTGTTCTCAATGGGCAATACGGCGCAATCGCATTCGCCGTTCACCACCGCCTGATAGGCTTCTCCGAAACTCTCAAAGGCGATCTTCTCGGCATCGGAAAAAATCTTGCGGGAGGCAATGTAGGCAAAAGCCCCCTCCACGCCGCAATAGGCTACCTTCAGGCCGTGTTGTAGCTGATGCTGATACTGGCGGGACAGGCTCATGTTGTTGCGCAGGAAATTCACATAGAAACTGCGCAAGGTTTCATCCTCCACCAGCGTGGAGTTGCGGGCAATCACCTGCTCCTCACGGGCGGAATCCAGCACGGGCAGACCGTGCTCAATCTTATATTCGCTCACCTGTTGTACCGCCTGCATCCGTTGTACGAACAGGTCAGCCATCTGCTTGTCAATGTCGTTGATGGATTGACGGGCTTGTTCTAATTTATTCATGGATAAACTCCTTTGCTAATCGATCAAAGGCCGGCAGAGCACGGCGAA
>JAZKZU010000280.1:0-4710 GCA_045612825.1 Eubacteriales bacterium | reverse complement strand
TCACAGAACGACATGGCTACGATCCGACTTCCGTAAGCCTTCCTTGCCCGGTGATGCCAAGGTTTGCGTGCCTAGTTCCGGTTCGGTCAGATCCTGCACAGGACAGGCAATGGCTTCCTCGTAGGTTTCGGTCTTGACCTCGACCCGATTGACCGTGACCATACAGTTTTTCAATAACCGTTCATCCTCCGCCATGGAAAAGCGGTCATCTTCATCCATGACAATCCCAAAGGCGGCTAATACGCCTTCCCGATCGGTGCCGGCGGCCAAACGCTTGGTTAGTGTGGTGCCGTCAGCCTGCATGGTGACATCAAAGTCGGTATGCACCGTTACGATGGGGGACAGAGGGGAGGGGTACTCCACCTCAATGACATAGTTGTCTTTTATTTCGATTCCGCTGTTTTTTACTACCCGCTCGACATTCCCCGAAAGGGAAAAGCGCATCCATTGCTGATCATTCATCGTGATGTGATAGCATCGGAGAGTCAGGGTGCAGGTGCAGATGAGAATGACTGCCAGACCGATGGCAAGCATCCAAATGTTTTTGCGTGTAAAAAAGGAAAGCCATGCCGCCTTCGGCGCCTCTTCCGTCGGTTCGGCCTCGGGTTCCTCTTCCTCTTTCTCGTCCATCGGCTCGGTTTCCTTCGCTTGTTCGGCCACAGTTTCGGGGGAGGTGTCTTCCGTCGGTTCTTCGGCGGGGATTTCCTCTTCTATGGGAGTCGGTTCTTCTTGTAATTGTATATCCATCAGTATATCATCAATATGTTCTTGCTCCATATGTTGTCCTCCTTACAAAGCATAGTATACTATAAAAGCGAAAAAAATGCAAGTTGGGCAAAAAAGCCCCCATCCGTAAGGATAGGGGGCTCATTTTTATAGACGGAACATCATATCGAAATAGGAGGGAAGTGGCCAATCCCGCTCGTCCAAGTGTTCCTCCAAGAAATCGCAGGGCTCACGCAGTTCTTCCATAGCAGGCAGGACTGTTTCGTGATAGGCATGCGCCTGTTCATAGCGATCGGTCATAGCGGCCGCTTTATCGGTGGCGTTTTCCAGTGCCGCCAATTTCTCCTGAATACAGTCAATAGTCTGAGCAAGCATCTGCACCGTATTGCGGTAGGTCAGATTTTCACCCGTAATCTGCTCAACATGCAGGCATTTTTCAGCCAGCGTGCCGCAGGATTCCATGGCATGAGGCAGGATGGAGTGACGTACCATTTCAGCCATAGTCAACGCCTCGATATTGATGGTCTTCGCATATTTCTCCAGTTCAATTTCGTAGCGAGCCCGACACTCCTGTTCGGTAAAGACACCGGTACGCTCCAGCATCCGCACGTTTTTCTCGGCCAGAATGACAGGGAGGACATCAACCGCACAACGATAGTTGGGCAGGCCCCGCTTCTCGGCGATGCGTACCCATTCTTCGGTATAGCCGTTGCCGTTGAAGATGACCCGTTCATGAGCCTTGAGGGTTTCGGTGATCAGGGCCGTGGCATCCTCGCCGTTTTCCAAACGATCGGCAAACTCACGCAGGGTGTCGGCCACAATGGCATTGAGCACGGTGCAGGAATCAGCCACCGAAGCGCTCGAACCGCAGGAACGGTATTCGAACTTGTTGCCGGTAAAGGCGAAGGGGGAGGTGCGGTTGCGGTCGGTATTATCCCGAGGCAGGGGAGGAAGGGAATTGACGCCGATTTGTAAACTCTGGCCGTCGGGCTGTGCGTAGGGTTGACCGGTAATCAGAGAATCGACCACGCCGCTGAGTTCATCGCCCAAGAAGATGGATACGATGGCAGGCGGGGCTTCGTTGCCGCCTAAGCGCAGGTCGTTACCCGGCACCGAGATGGAGAAACGAAGCAGATCAGCATAATCATCCACGGCCTTAACCGTGGCAGCCAAAAAGACGAGGAATCGGGTGTTTTCATAGGGGGTAGAACCGGGATCGAGCAAAACCTGCCCATCATCGGTACACAGTGACCAGTTGTTGTGCTTACCCGAACCGTTGACGCCTTTGAAAGGCTTTTCATGTAGCAGACAGGCCAACCCGTGCTTTTTGGCTACCTGCCGCATCAGCGCCATGATCAGCTGGTTCTGGTCACAGGCAATGTTGGCCGTAGCAAAGATAGGAGCGAGCTCGTGCTGGGCGGGCGCCGCTTCGTTATGTTTGGTCTTGGAGGGCACGCCCAGTTTCCAGAGCTGCTCGTCCAATTCCTTCATGAAAGCGGTAACACGCAGTTTTAAGCGACCGTAATAGTGATCGTCCATCTCCTGTCCCTTGGCGGGGCGGGCGCCGAGCAAAGTACGGCCGCAGAGCATCAGGTCACGGCGTTGCTCGTAGAAAGAACGGTCGATCAAGAAATATTCCTGCTCGGGCCCACAGGTGGCAATTACCTTTTTGGATTCGGTATTGCCCAGCGCACGAAGCACACGCAGGGCGTGCACATTGAGGGTTTCCATCGAGCGGAGCAAGGGGGTCTTTTTGTCTAACGACTGCCCGTTATAGGAGCAGAAAGCGGTGGGGATGTAAAGAGTGCCGTCCTTGACAAAGGCGGGCGAGGTGCAGTCCCACGCCGTGTAGCCGCGGGCCTCGAAGGTATCACGCAAACCGCCGGACGGGAAGGAGGAGGCATCGGCCTCACCGCGAATGAGCATCTTGCCCGAGAACTCCATGATGGCCTGTCCATCGGGGGTGATGTTGAGAAAACTGTCATGCTTCTCGGCCGTAATGTCGGTGTGCGGCCCAAACCAATGGGTAAAATGGGTGGCACCGTGCTCAATGGCCCAGTCTTTCATAGCGTTGGCGACCTCATCGGCAATCGCCGCTTCCAAGGCCCGCCCCTCATCGATCGTTTTGCGGATCGAGGCATAGGTAGCGGGCGACAGGCGCTCTTTCATGGCCGCATCGCCGAAGGAGAGGATGCCGAAAGTTTTGGAAATATCGTTGGTTTCCATGTGTTGACCCCTTTAATCAATACTTTTATTAAATAAGAATATCAAAAAAACTCGCTTTTTGCAACCTTTTTTATGCCAAATTTGTAAAAAAAGAGGGTCTTTCCCCCTGCGTTTTTGGTGAAAATGATCAATAAAATTAAGAAAAACGGCAAAAAACAGTTGCATCCATTGGTCATTTCGTATAAAATATATCTGTGAATTTATGCAAAATTCCCAAAACAGGAAAGTAAAAACTCTACATGGAGGATAACCATGGCAAGCAAACTTTTTCAATCCATTGTTTCGCAAATGCACGGCACCATTGAGCGCACGATCGGGGTGTTGGATGCGCAGGGTACGGTCATTGCCTGCAGCGACCTAAGCCGCATCGGCGAGGACGACAGCGCCAATATGCCGGCCGTTGGCGGGTATACCTATTCTACCGCCATTTCGGCAGGGAGAACCTACCGTGCCATCGGTAACGACATTCGCCCCGAATACGTAATCTTCGTGGAGGGCGGCGATGAGTTTGCCGATAAAATGGCAGGCGTTTTGTCGATTGCGCTGGGCAGTGTGCGGGAATATTATAACGAGCATTACAGCCGTGCCGATTTCTTGAAGAATATCGTGCTGGACAACATTCGGGATTCGGATATTGCCCTCAAGGCCAAGCAGTTGCGCTTTTTGGGTGAGGTTGACCGTGTGGTGATCCTGCTTCGCATGGTGGATAAGGTGGACTTGGCCAGTCTGGAATTGGTGGCCTCCCTTTTCCCCGAAAAGCAGAAGGACTATGTGCTCTCCATTAACGACCATGATATTCTGCTGGTTAAGGAAGTGTATCCCGGTGTAGAGCCGAAGCATCTGGAGCAGTTGGCTCTTTCCATTATTTCCATGTTAGAGGGCGAACTGTATGTACATACCTGTGCCGGTATCGGTACGGTGGTGCGGGACCTGCGGGATCTCAATCGCTCCTACAAAGAAGCCCAGATTGCCATTGAGATCGGCAAGATTTTCGAGAAGAAGAAAAATATTGTGTCCTATAACAAACTGGGCGTTGGCCGTTTGATTTATCAGATGCCTACTACCCTGTGTGAGATGTTCCTGCGTGAGGTGTTTGACCGTGGCTCGGTGGAATCGCTGGATCAGGAAATTCTCTTTACCATCAATAAGTTCTTTGAGAACAATCTGAACGTGTCGGAAACGGCCCGCAAACTGTTTGTTCACCGCAATACTCTTGTATACCGTTTGGATAAGATTCAGCGAGTAACCGGATTGGATATCCGTGAATTTGAAGATGCCATTATCTTTAAGATGGCGCTTCTGGTGCGTAAGTACCTGTCCTCTAAGCCCACCCAGTTCTAAAAAGGAGTTTGAAAAGAAATGATTTCATTTAAGGATGTTTGCCACTCCTATGGCAACGGTGTCAATACGCTGGACCACGTGTCATTCGACATTCAGGACGGCGAATTTGTCTTCGTTGTCGGCCCGTCGGGAGCCGGTAAAAGTACCATGATCAAGTTAATGATGGGCGAGATTCAGCCGACCTCGGGTGAGGTGGAAGTAAACAACTACAAGATCAGCAAGATCCGCCGTCGTCATATCCCGCATCTACGTCGCACCATGGGCGTGGTCTTTCAGGATTTCCGACTTATTGAGTCTAAGACGGTTTATGAGAATATTGCCTTTGCTATGCGAGTGGTTGGCAAGCCCGAAAGCGAGATCCGCAAGCGGGTCAAGTATGTGCTGACCTTGGTGGGGTTGCCTCATAAGGCAAGTCGG
>JAZKZU010000279.1:0-4774 GCA_045612825.1 Eubacteriales bacterium | reverse complement strand
GACAAGACCAAGGTGCATAAAATGATGCGGGACGGCCGCATCCGCTATTTTGCTCCGGCCGATTATACCGAGGGCAGCCCCTTGGATACCCTGGTCAAAGGCATCATTACGGCAACAGCAGCTAATGAGGCGTTGCAGTCGAGATGCTATGCCTGCCGGCAGGACACGGCACAGGCCGATACCGAGAGCAATGCCTACGAGCGGGAAAAGGCCAATGCCATCATCGATTTGGAGGAAAGCGGGAGTTTTGCCCGTACCCATGCCGTGATTGCGAAACTTCGCACCTTTGCCGATTGGACGGCGCAGGAAAAGGAACGGCTTGTGCAGATCGGGGCGAAGAACAGTCAGGTTTCCTGTATTCTGAGCGATGCCGACGTCAAGGACTTTTATCAGAATATCGTGCAGGACCTGCCGTCCGATTGGCTTGATGTGCAAAAGATCAAAGCCGCCGTGGACAAACCAAAGAAAAAGAAACGATAAGAAAAAGCGACGCAGCAGCGTCGCTTTTTTATGCGCCAAAAGAACCGTCGAGCGGGTCTTGAAACAGGGGCAGTTTTGGTGGTAAAAAGGTAAAGACGATGAACAAAATACCCATGCCGATCAGTATTCCCAAACACAGGCGGGGCAGGCATCGGCGGGGACGGGCGGCCCGAAACAAGAGCCATTCCAAGAGGAGGGCGGCGGCCGCCGCTATAAAAAAGATGGCAATATTCAGCCAGTCGGGCGACGGGCCGATGGCGCCGTTATAGGTGTAAAACAGGACGGGAATTAAAGTTAGACCAAACAGCGTTCCGATCAGTTTTACACACCAAAAGTTTTTATATTCAGGGAAGAAAAAGGACTGCGCAACGGCAAAAAGAAATAGGGGAACATACAACAACTTCATGTGCTCCCACGTCGATTCATTGACGGCTGAAATGAGGGCGCTTCCGATGCTTTGCCTCGTCCAATCATATAGAAAATGCAGGAGAGTTCCGGCCAGCGACGTGAGCGCAAAGCCGGACAACTGCCAAAGGGAAAGATCACGCTTCATACGGCCGCCTCCGATGGGATATGGTGGTATAAGTGTATGCGGGAACCCTCACGCCTATTCATTCGGGCAAAGCCGTGTCTTGTTGTTGGTCGGTGGCAGGCAACGGTGACCATGGCAGACGTAATAGGTGGTCTTGCCGTCCTTGAGCGGGTATTCTTTTGTGGGCGCTTGCAAAATCGTCACGATGGCCTCGGGCGGCAGGTCGGGACGGTCGGTCGGGTCGCCTAAAACCACCGTGATTTTCATGGGCGGGTTGGTGTGATACATCAAGGCCAATAAAAACATGGCATGATTCATGGGTGATTGGGCGGCGCCCGACAGAAAATCGATCTGGTCCTGCGCCGCAGTTGTGTAGTTCTCCTCGTCGGTAATCAGCGATAGGAAAACTAAATTATAGGCCATAAGGGAATTGCCGCTGGGGATAGCGCCGTCATAGGTCTCCTTGGGTCGTAAAATCAGTTCTTGGTGCGCATGGCTGTATAAATAGAAGCCGCCTTCGGCGTCGGAAAAATCGGCCAAAACCTTGTCGCATAGGCGCTTGGCCCGATCCAGATACTGTCCGTCACCCGTGGCCCGATAGAGCGACAGCTGGGCAAAAATATAGGCCGCATATTCATCTAAAAAGCCCTGCACCCCTCGCTTCCCCAAATGGAAGCTGACGGATAGGGTGTCGCCGTCACACAGGCGCTCTTGTATGAAGCGGTCGGCGGCTCGGGCGGCTTTGAGGTAGACCTCTTGGCGGTCGGCCAGATACAGTTCGCACATGGCCGCAATCGTCAGGCTGTTCCAAGACGTTAAAATCTTCTCATCACGAGAAAGGGTGTATCTGTTTTTGCGAAACTCGTAAATTTTCTCCAATAAGGGTGCAAAAGCGGCATCGTTTGGGTCGCTTTTGAGCAGATTCGGGATGCTTTTCCCCTCAAAATTGCCCGTTTTTGTAATGTCAAACTGCGTATTTGTGCGCCTTCCGTCCTCACGCCCCAAAATCTCAAGTATTTCCTCGGGGGTAAAGAGATAATATTTTCCTTCTTCTCCCTCGCTGTCGGCATCCTGCGAACTGAAAAATCCGCCGTCGGGCAAGGTCATTTCCCGCAGGATATAGGTGGCCGTTTTTTCGGCAATATCCAGATACAGTTTCTTTTGGGTTACGGTATAGGCCTTGGTGTAGGCGAGGAGGAGCAGGGCGTTATCATACAGCATTTTCTCAAAATGGGGCACGAGGAATTTTCGGTCGGTGGAGTAGCGGCAAAACCCAAACCCGATGTGGTCGAACAGTCCGCCGCGGTACATTTGCATCAGGGTATGCTCGGCCATCTGCAGGCAGGATTTCTTCTTGTACTGCCGATAATATTCAAGCAAAAACAAGAGATTGTGCGGAGTGGGGAACTTCGGGGCGCGGCCAAAGCCGCCGTAGGTTTTATCGTACAAATATTCGTATTGTTCTACGGCCAAGGCCGGCAGGTCGGGATCGGCACCATGGGAAGGGGTCTGCGTTTGATTGAGATGCGTCAAAACACGGGCCGATCGTTGTAACAGGCTGTTGCGGTCAGTCACCCATGTTTCGTGCAGGATCAGCAGCAGTTTTCGAAAGTGGGATTTCGGGAAATAGGTGCCGGCGTAGAAGGGTTTTTGGTCGGGTGTCATAAAGATGCTGGTGGGCCAGCCGCCGCTTCCCGTAAGGGCCTGACAGACCGCCATATAGACGCTGTCAATGTCGGGCCGTTCCTCTTTATCTACCTTAATAGAGATAAAGTAGGCATTGAGCAGTTTTGCAATTTCCTCATCTTCAAAACTTTCGTGTGCCAGCACGTGACACCAATGGCAGGCGCTGTACCCGATGCTCAGAAAGATGGGCTTATCCTCTTTTTTTGCGCGCGCAAAGGCCTCGTCGCACCATGGATACCAGTCGACGGGATTCTCCTTGTGGGCCAGTAAATAGGGGCTGGTTTCATTCGCTAATTGATTGCTCATACGGTCACCTCCGTTATTCTTATAGGTTGAGCGAAACGGACGGTGTTTATGCGTGAGAAGAAGATAAGAAAAAAATCCAAGGACACAACGTCCTTGGATTTTTGGTCGGAGTGACAGGGTTCGAACCTGCGGCATCGACATCCCAAATGTCGCGCGCTACCAACTGCGCCACACCCCGATTTATTCAATTTTGTGCTCGGATTTTTACAGAAATTCCGCAACTGTGGGACACTATGTGGTCGTTGCCGATTTTGGCGGTTTTTTCGGAAATCCCACAATCCGAAAATCCGCAGTGTTAAAGGGATATTTGCGGTTTCAGGAAAACGTCCTGAATGTCATCAGTTATGCTCCCAAACCACCCGCGCTCCCAGCTGCGCCACACCCGGATATATTCTATTATATAATGAAAGGCATTTGTTTTGCGTGCTATTATTATACACGGGAATGGGGGGTGGGTCAATAATTTTTGAAAAAAATTAAAAAACAGTTGACAAGAGGGGGCGGGATATGTATAATAATTGTTGCATCCTCAATATGCGAGTGTGCTGGAATAGGCAGACAGGCACGTTTGAGGGGCGTGTGTCTTCGACGTATGGGTTCAAGTCCCATCACTCGCACCAGCGGATATGGCGGAATCGGCAGACGCGCTAGATTCAGGTTCTAGTCGGGGCAACTCGGTGGAGGTTCAAGTCCTCTTATCCGCACCAAATGACAGGCTTTTAAGCCTGTCATTTTTCTATTTCAAACAGCCGGATGCAAAATTATTCTTTATTTTTATATAATAAGGAATTTTCCTATATTATATTGGAAAGAATAGGGACGAGGTGATTACATGAAAAAATGGATTCGTCCGATGGCACTGGTCATGTTACTGGCGTCCCTTCTTTGTCTGAATGTCGGGGCGTTGTCCCGTCAGGGATCCCGAGGCAGTGAGGTCCGAGAGATTCAGACCAAGCTCAAACAATGGGGGTATTATGACGGAGCGGTAGACGGCGTGTTCGGCGCCAAGACAACGGCGGCGGTCAAGCAGTTTCAGCAACGCAATGGATTGACGGCCGACGGCATTGCCGCCCCTGCCACGCTGGCGGCTATGGGAAATAACAATTCTTCTACCGGCAGTACCAACAATTATAATAATGAACTTAATTTGTTGGCCCGTATTATTTCGGCCGAGGCACGGGGCGAACCCTATACCGGACAGGTGGCGGTGGGCGCCGTGGTGCTCAATCGTGTCAAGCATCCGTCCTTCCCCAATACGATTGCGGGTGTGGTTTACCAGAAAGGCGCCTTTACGGCGATCGTGGACGGGCAGTTCAATGAGCCGGTAGCCGAATCGGCCTATAAGGCAGCACGGGATGCCATGAACGGATGGGACCCGACCGGCGGTGCGATCTATTATTATAATCCGGCAAAAACCACCAGCAATTGGATCTGGTCAAGAACGGTGGTTACCGTGATCGGGAAGCACCGATTTGCCATATAAAAAGGGCGTTTTTTCGCCCTTTTTTACCTTTTGAAAAAAACTTTAAAAAAATTAAAAAAAAGGGTTGACATTTGCCTTTAGATTTGTTATTATAATCGAGCGCCTCACGAGAGAGCGCAAACGAAGCCCTTCCGAAATCATTGCTTTGACAATGCACTGGGAACGGTTCGGACCTTGAAAATTAAACAATGAGAAAAGAAACAAGGACCTGTTAATTCTGATTGAGAAGATTGATCAGATCAAATTAACAAGTACGTTTTACAAAGTAATTTGGAAACGGAGCTTGA
>JAZKZU010000278.1:0-2903 GCA_045612825.1 Eubacteriales bacterium | reverse complement strand
CAAGGTGGACGAGCTTAACGCCAAACGTAAGGAACTGGATCGGAGTACCGACAAGGCGGAATATGACCGCATCAATAAGCGGTTGGATGAGCTCAACGAACAGATCGGTAAAAACGATCGTCTGATTGCCAAACTCGGCGGCCAGCAAGCCATCAGCCGCTTACTGGAGAAGACAAAAGAAAACACCCCCGAATCCTCGGAGGTGAAAAACAGTATTCGAACAACGAAGGATGGAATTAAGTATGTAAAACTTGACGGAAACATTTTTCTTCGTTCTGACGGAACTGAGATGACGAAACGTGAAGCGTATAATGCGTTGGTTGGGAGGAAAATTGTTCTAGAGGACGGCGATGAAATTACTTTTATTAAGAATCTTCCCGGTGGTCGCAGTGTATATGATGAACTTTTTAAGAAAAGGCCGGGATATGAGCCGGGGATAGATATTGTTGCTGTCAGTGAGAAAATAAACCGCAATATCGTCGAAACGGTAGCGGCATCTAAAATGGTAACACCAAACGAAACGCAGCGACACCCTCATGTTGGCGTAGTTGATTTCGACTTGCGTGACGTGTATTTAGATGATGGAAATGTTATTTATCGGCTTGAGATGAACATTGCCAATCTAACGGACGGTTCAAAGGTTGCGTATGTAAAAAGATACATCGAACACGCATCGCCAGATATTACAAAAAAAATACGGATGGCCGAAACGGCGGGGCAATCCCCCCTGAATCGGCCATCCAATGAAACATCAAAAAAAGATGTTTCTGTTAGTATTATATCCAATTCTGATTCAAAAATCAACCCATCCGATAAAAAACTTCTTTGCGTAACGTAACCGAGCGCCAGCAGATCGTTTCCATGCTCAAGACCATGAACATGGAAATCGAGCACAACAAATATTTCAAGGAGTATTTGGAAAAGGCGAAAAAACTTGACAAAAAGCAAGCACGCTTGGATGCTATTAACAGAGAATGGAGAAAGGCTGTCGGTGATCCTGAACGGATGGCACACCGCCCGCAACTCCGCAAAGAGGCCATGGCGTTGATGCAAAAAATCGATGAAGCCGATCAGCGCCTGCTTCGTCTGGCCGAACTTCGTCCCTTCCGCAATATTGTCAAAAATGCCGGAAGTAGCAAAAGGGAATGCAGAAAACTGTATTCCTTTTTTTGTAAAAAGATATTGACAAGCCCTTGAATTAGTGATAAAATGCTAAATTGATATTATACTGCCTATCATACGCATTTCGCTTATTGTGGATTATAGCACAGTATCGGGGAAAGGTCAAGTAGTAGGTGTGGTATATCAAATGCTTTTCACAAAAATGAAGGAGTGATTGCTTGTTATGCTGCAAAAAGTAGACCCGTCAGTACTGGGCGCTCACCTAGTTACGCTGGGCAATAACCAGCGGGTGAGTTTCGCTAAGATCAAGGAAGTTCAGGAGATGCCTTATCTTATCGAAGTACAGAAAAAGTCCTATGATCTCTTTATTAAAGAGGGATTGCAGGAAGTGCTTAACGATGCTTCGGGCGTAGTGGATCACACGGGAAACCTTGTGCTCGACTACGTGAGTTTCACCATTGATGAAACACCCAAGTACACCGTTGAGGAATGCAAAGAAAGAGATGCGACCTATTCGGCATCGATGCGTGTCAAGGTTCGCCTGACCAATCAGACGACCGGCGAGATTCAGGAGCAGGACATCTTTGTTGGCGACGTGCCGCTGATGACCGAGACCGGTACCTTTGTAATCAACGGTGCCGAGCGTGTCGTGGTATCTCAGTTGGTCCGTTCGCCCGGCGTGTATTTCGGTACGCAGTACGATAAGAGCGGTAAGAAGCTCTTTACCGGTACCGTTATGCCTAACCGTGGTTTGTGGATCGAGTACGAAACCGATTCCAACGATATTGTTTATACCCGTGTAGACAAGAACCGCAAGATTCCCGTAACCGTATTGTTGCGTGTGCTGGGCTTGCATACCAATGAGCAGATCATCGATACCTTCGGCAATCTGCCCAAAATCATGGCGACTTTGGAGAAGGACAGCACCGACGATTATCAGTCGGCTCTGTTTGAGCTCTATAAGAAGCTTCGTCCCGGTGAGCCGCCGACGGTGGACAGCGCCGAGACCTTTATCAACAACATGATCTTTAACGGCCGCAACTATGACCTGACCCGTGTTGGCCGTTACAAGTACAACAAGAAGCTGGCGCTGGGCGAGCGTCTGCCCGGCTTGACGCTGAGCCAGGACGTAATTGCGCCGCTGACCGGTGAGGTTCTCTTTGAGGCCGGCACCATTCTGACCAAAGAGCAGGCCATGACCATTCAGGATAACGGTGTGGACACCGTTTACGTGGATGTTGAGGGAACGGAACTGAAGTTCTTCAGCAACAGCATGGTAGATGCTTCCAAGTTCATCACCTTTGATGCCGAGAAGACCGGCATCAACGAGATGGTGCGTTTCTCTGTATTGCAGGAGATTATGGAATCCTGCGAGACCGAGGAGGAGATCGAGAAGCAGTTGATCGCCCGGCATGACGAGTTGATTCCGCTGTACCTGTTGCCCGAAGATATTTTTGCCTCTGTTAACTATATGCTGGGGCTGGACTTCAACATCGGTACCGATGATGATATTGACCATCTGGGTAACCGTCGTATCCGTAGCGTTGGCGAACTGTTGCAGAACCAGTTCCGCATCGGTTTTGCCCGTATGGAGAGAAGCATCCGTGAGCGCATGAACATTCAGGATTCCGAGATCGTGACGCCGTCGGCGCTGGTGAACACCAGACCGGTGATCGCCGCCATCCGTGAGTTCTTCGGTTCTTCGCCGCTGTCTCAGTTTATGGATCAGACTAACCCTCTGACCGAACTGACTCATAAGCGCCGTCTGTCGGCCCTGGGCC
>JAZKZU010000277.1:0-2604 GCA_045612825.1 Eubacteriales bacterium | reverse complement strand
AATGAGCTGTGGAGCAAGGGCTATTCGCCGCAGGATTATCTGGCGGCCGACCCGCAGTTGCAAGAGGTCATTCATATGCTGACCTCGGGTGTGCTGGGTAAGCGTTTTGATGATATTGTGGCTTCGCTGCTCACCAACCGTTTCGGCGTGGCCGATCAGTATATGACTTTGGCCGACTTTAATGACTATGCCAG
The DNA here is from genome assembly GCA_045612825.1 of Eubacteriales bacterium. GTDB lineage: Bacteria > Bacillota > Clostridia > Oscillospirales > UMGS1783 > CAKSHC01. Next base: position 2,410 of record JAZKZU010000277.1, on the reverse strand, counting down.
AGCCCAGCGTTTGGTCGGAGAGACCTATATGGATAAGGAAAAATTCATGCGTATGTCCTTGTATAATATTGCCAAGGCGGGTATTTTCTCGGCCGACCGCGCGGTATTGGAATATGCAAAAGATATCTGGAAGATGAAATAATGCGAATTCTCTATGACAGTAAAGATCAGCAGTTTAAGCAGCCCTTCGGTACTCTTACCGAAGGGCAGAGCTGTATTATTCGGATTCATATACCAACCTCCTGTAAGACGGTGTCGGCACGCTTGATCTTTAACCAAGAGAATGGCGCAGAGTACGCCTCCTTTCTTATGACCCATCAGGAAACCAAGGGTGACTATGACATCTATGCTTGCCAGTTTGCCTTGGCGGCAAGGGGGCTGTATTTCTATTATTTTCGGATTACCACCGAAAATGAGGTGTTTTCCCTGTATCGGCAGGGATATGATCAGACCAATATGGAAGCGGGCGATTTGTGGCAATTATCCTGTATTCCGTCCGATTTCCAAGCGCCCGAGGCGTATGTGGGCGGGGTCATGTATCAAATTTTCCCCGACCGCTTTTATCAAAAGGGAACCTGCGACACGCAGGGGAAATTAGAGCCATTTTGGATTCATGAAAACAAGAAGGACACGCCTGCTTATCGTCCGAACGAGCAGGGCGAGGTGGAGAACTGCGATTTTTACGGCGGAAACCTGCGGGGGATTGCCGAAAAGCTGGATTATTTATCCGATTTAGGGGTGAAAATTCTTTATTTGAACCCGATTTTTAAGGCGTGGTCGAATCATCGGTATGATACGGCCGATTACAAAAAGATAGATGAACTGCTGGGGACGCAGGAGGATTTTTCCCGTTTGTGCCGTATGGCGCATCGGCGGGGCATGAAGATCATATTGGACGGAGTTTTCTCCCATACGGGAAGCAACAGCATTTATTTTCAGTCGGCCGTTTCCGATCCCAATTCGCCTTACCGTTCCTGGTATGATTTTCAGGAATATCCGCATACCTATACTTCGTGGTGGGGGATCAAGACCTTACCCTGTGTTAAGGAGAACGATCCTGCCTTTTTGCAGTACATCATTGAGGATGAGGACAGCGTGATCGCCCATTGGTTACGGGCGGGGGCTGACGGATTTCGGCTGGACGTGGCGGATGAACTGCCCGACTGTTTTATTGCCAAATTGCGACGACGGCTCAAGCAGATCAAGCCTGATGCCTTGCTGATCGGCGAGGTGTGGGAAGATGCTTCTAACAAGATCAGTTACGGGCAGAGACGGCGGTATTTTACCGATGGGGAACTGGATTCGGTAATGAACTATCCCTACCGTCATGCCATATTAGAGTTTATTTGCGGGCGAGACCGTGGGCATGGCTTGCGGCAGGCGGTGATGGAGATTGCCGAGAATTATCCGCCGCAGGTATTGTCTGTTTTGATGAATATGCTTTCGACTCATGATACGCCCCGTATCCTGTCGTTGCTTTCCTCGAAACCCGAGCCGATCACCAAGGACGAGTGCGCCGAATATTGCATGGATGCACAAGAACGCCAAGAGGCGGTGGCACGGTATCGGTGCGCCGGCCTGCTGCAATTTGTATTACCCGGTATGCCTTGCGTATATTATGGGGATGAACTGGGCATCGAAGGATTTGGTGACCCGTTTTGCCGAAGATATTTTGACTGGGATGCGGTTAAAGGGAACGAGATATTGGCGTACATTAAGACATTGGCCGGTATGCGAAACCGTTATGAGGTTTTACAAAAGGGTGATGTTTCGGTAGAGGTGTGCGGTGACGGTTGCGTAAAAATTATTCGAGGCTACAAAGGGCGTATTTGCAAAACCACGGTGAACGTGGGAGATGATATTTTGGTGAAAAACTCGGGTAAAATCCTCCTGTTGGAGAAGGCTGAAAAAAGGGAAGACGGGGTTTTGCTTGGGCGCTATGGATTTGTGTGTGAAATTGAGTAATTTTTTGGCTGGATTTGTTGACAAGGGGTTGGTGATATGGTATAATATCACCAATCTTTAAGTCGATACAGAGAGATCGGCAAGATGGGACAGGATGCTGCGGATGTAGTATCCGCTGCCTTGCTGTATCCAGCAAGGTTTTTTGTTAATAAAGGGGGATATTCATGGCACAACTGAGAGCGAAAATTTTTAAGATGCAATCGTTTCCGCAGTTTTGTCCCGCTGTTGCGGCGTATTTGCCGTCCCTCGAAATCGTTGACGACTCTGAATATGTTGTATTTCCCGGCTTTTGCGATGTGCATGTGCATTTTCGTGAGCCGGGTTTTTTGCATAAAGAAAACATCAAAACGGGGTCTCTTGCTTCTGCAAGAGGAGGATATACGGCTGTTTGTACTATGCCAAACTTAAACCCTGTTCCTGATTCCGTTGAAACGTTGAAAATACA
>JAZKZU010000276.1:0-5790 GCA_045612825.1 Eubacteriales bacterium | reverse complement strand
CGCAACTGCCACACCGCCTTTTTATGGGCGGCGGCTTTGCTGGACCTGGAGGTCACGTGGGTGGAGGATATGACCGAGCCGCCTGTCACATCCGAGTATGCGGCGTTGTATGTAACTTCGCCCGATTATTTGGGGCGCATGGCCGATATTTCACGCCTTGCCGAGCGGTGTCGAGAGGTGGGGATAAAACTGCTGGTGGACAATGCGCACGGCGCCTACCTGCGCTTTTTGAGTCCTTCTTTGCATCCGATGGATTTGGGGGCTGACCTGTGTTGTGACAGCGCGCACAAGACCTTGCCCGTGCTGACGGGCGGGGCGTATTTGCACACGAGAGGCGTTGATGGGGTTAAGGAGGCGCTGGCCTTGTTTGGGTCGACCAGTCCCTCTTATCTGATTCTGCAATCGCTCGATGCCGCCAATGTGTTTTTGGAGAATTTTCACCCGACCTTGACGGTGCCCGCCCTGCCCTTTGCACGGGTGGGGGATGAGCCGCTGAAAGTGACCCTTGCGCCCAAAGGACAGGGGTACACGGGCTTAGAGATCGCCGAAAGGCTACGCAAACAGGGCTATGAATGTGAGTTTGCCGATCAGGATTTCGTGGTTTTGATGCCAAAATCGGGGGAGGATTTGGGTATTCTCTCTTCCCTTTTGGATCTGCCGAAGCGTGCGCCGATTCTCACCACGCCGCCCCGATTGGGCACACCCAAGCGGGCCATGAGCATACGGGAAGCGATGTTCGCCCCGAGCGAGCGGGTGCCCGTGGCGCAGGCGCTGGGGCGGGTGCTGGCGCAGCCGAGTGTCTTTTGCCCGCCGGCCATTCCGATCTTGGTGTGCGGCGAGGTGATTGACGAGGCGGCAATGGAAGCCTTTTCCTACTATAATATAGAAGAAGTCCGAGCCGTCAAATGACGGCTCTTTTTCTTGCTTTTTGCGATTTGGCGTGCTATACTGAAAATGTAAAATACCTATTTGTCAGAAAATGGAGGATTTCAGTATGAGACGCGTGATACCTGTGATTCTTTCCCTGTGTTTGTTGTTGGCCTTGGCGGTGCCGGTAGGGGCGGCCGAGCCGATGAGTGAGGAATTCAAGGCGTTCCTGAATGAGGACGGCAAGCTGGATCTGTATTCGATCCTGCCGAAGAATGACGATTATGCCATGATGCTGGGCGATCTGCAGTATGAAAAGGGGTACTATCTGGGCGATTGGTCGAGTGATTTTCGCAAGTGCACCCTATACGCCTACGAGCTGGGCGAGGAGCATGAGGTTGAGGTAGAATATATCTACGATGCGACGGTAGCGGCAGTGGCCGATAAGCTGACGGCCGCCTTCCCGGAGAACATGGCCTCCTTTCAGGTGAGCGATATGGAGCTGGTGAACTACTGGATCCACACGGCTGATCTGGAGATCGACCCCGACACTGATGCGACTCAGAGTTTAGACAACTATTCGGGACAGGTGAAGGCCCTGCTCCAAAACATGAATTTCCGCCTGATCGTGGACAACCGTGCGGGGGATGATTCGCCGTTCTGGATTGAGCGGCTGGGCTTTGCCTCTCTTACCCATAACGATACGATATACTACATTCATCCTATGCTCGGCGTGCGGGCCGATCACGTGATCTACCTGCCCGAGGACACGGCGGATGATGCCGATTCCCTCTTGGCGGCGGCGCAGAAGCGGATGGATGAGTATGCCCCCGACAAGGTTGAGGTGGCCTTTGGCGGACAGGATATTGAGCAGTTCTTCCTTGATAGATACGATGCCGATATTGCCGAGTGCCGGCGCAATCTGGATGCGGCGATCGCTTCGGGGGATCCGCTGGAGATTATGAACGCCGAGATGTATCTGGAGTGGGCGCAGGATTACAAGGACTATTTCGTACAGGACTGGGCCGATCCCAACGGCGAATACGCCTTCCTGCACAAGGCCGAGGGCGATTGCTGGTTTACCGCCACGGTGGGCGACAGCCGGTGGACCTTCATTACCGTGAAGGATGACGACAAGATGCTCTCCCCCACCTACGCTTCGGCCGATGCCAAGACCGACGTGACCGTATCGACTGCCGACGTTTCGGTGCCGCTGGATACCGAGATTGCGGTAGAGAAGCTGACCGAGGGCGCTGAGTATGAGCGCATTACGGCGGCACTTGCGGGCAAGGACGGGCAGACCTTTGACATTTCTCTGCACTCCCCGACCTTGAATGAGGATGTGACCAAGCTGGAAAAGGGCACCTTTGAAGTGAAGATGCCCATACCCGAATCGCTCAAGGGCAAGGCGGTTTCGGCCTACTACGTAGACAGCGAGGGCCGGGTGACCGAGCATACAGCCGGCGTGAAGGACGGGTATGCCGTCTTTACCACCGATCATTTCAGCGCCTATACCTTAGCGACGGCCTCGACCAACAATCCCCCGACGGGCGATGGCTCTTGGCTGTGGGCGTTGAGTGCGGTTGTTGCGATGGGTGTGGCCGTGGTTTTGGTAATGAAGCGCAAAAAAGCGTAAAAATATTCGTTTAGGGCTTGCAATTTGTCGAAAAAGGGTGTATAATCACTCACATAATTGAATATTGACGGATGAAACCGACAGAACGTAAGGACTGTTGGCGGACGAAACTTTGGAGAATCCTGCTTCGAGCAGGTGCTGAAGGGGCAACGTCGTTTCAAGCGTAGTTTGCGACGACGAAAACTCTCAGGCGAAAGGACAAAGGTATGCTGATGCGTATAACCGCAGGGTATTCTTTTGCCCTGCGGTATTTTTTGTAATTTTTTATTCTTTAGGAGGATATTATGTTAGAGCAAATCACAAACGTAAACAATGCAGTCAACGGCGTTGTATGGGGCGTGCCCGGTCTGGTATTACTGATCGGTACGGGCCTGCTGATGACGCTGGTGACCAAGGTGTTCCAGGTGTCCCGTCTGCGGCACTGGTGGAAGAACACCATCGGTTCGATGTTCCACAAGGACGTAATCAAGCACACCAAGGACAAGGCTTCCATCTCGCCGTTTCAGGCGCTGTGCACGGCGCTGGCCGCTACGGTCGGTACCGGTAACATTGCCGGTGTGGCCGCTGCCATCTGCGTTGGCGGTGCGGGTGCGGTGTTCTGGATGTGGGTGGCCGCTTTCCTTGGCATGATGACCAACTATTCGGAAAACGTGCTGGGTATGTATTTCCGCCGCAAGAACGCCAAGGGCGAATGGTCGGGCGGTGCGATGTACTATCTGCGTGACGGCTTGGGCAAGAAGAAGGGCTGCAAGCACATCGGCAAGATCTTGGCCGTTCTCTTCTCCATCTTCACCATGCTGGCCTCCTTTGGTATCGGCAGTATGGGTCAGGTAAACAAGATTGTGGCCAACGTATCGGCCGCTTTTGACATCAAGGCGCTCTCTTCCATTTCGGTATTTGAGGGGGTTTCTCTCTACAACATCATCATCGGTGTGGTTATCATGGCGCTGACGGCGCTGATCGTGCTGGGCGGTCTGAAGCGCATTGCCAGCGTGGCCGAGAAGATCGTGCCCGTTATGGTCGTGCTCTTTATTGCCGGTTCGCTGGTGATTATCGGCGTTAACTACGCCAACATTCTGCCGGCGTTCCAGGCCATCTTTACTCATGCCTTCCAGCCGATGGCGTTTGTAGGCGGTACGCTGGGTGCGGCCATCAGCCTGGCCATGACCCAAGGTTTCAAGCGTGGCGTGTTCTCCAACGAGGCCGGTCTTGGTTCTTCGGTTATGGTTCACTCCAACTCCAGCGTAAAAGAGCCGGTGAAGCAGGGTATGTGGGGCATTTTTGAGGTGTTTGCCGACACCATGATCGTTTGCACCATGACCGCTCTGGTGGTACTGACCAGCGGCGTATTCAACTTTGAAACGGGCCAGCTGACGGCCGGACTGACCGACGCCACCTTGGTTGGCGGTGCTTTCAACTCGGTCTTCTCTTGGGGCGATATCGGCCAGAAATTTGTGGCGGTTGCCATGTTCCTGTTTGCTTTCACCACCGTGCTTGGCTGGTCGCATTACGGCTCCAAGGCGTGGGAATACCTCTTTGGCGCAAAGAGCGTTTGGGTGTTCAAGGTGATTCACGTTTGCACCATCATCTTCGGTGCGGTGCTCACCTCCTCTCTGGCTTGGGACATTTCGGATACCTTCAACGGCCTGATGATGATTCCCAACTTGATTGGTGTGGTGGTGCTCTTCCCGCTGGTGGTTAAGATTACCAAGAACTACGTCAATCGAAAGATTAAGAATAAAGACGAAGCGCCCGTTCTCTCCTACGATGCTGAGATTCAGGCGGAAATGGCAAAAGAAGACTAAAAGAAAAGGAAGTTGCGATTGCAACTTCCTTTTTTTATTTGACAATATTACGTAACCAAATACCCTCGTCGTCGCAAACTACGCTCTGCTCCATTCGCCTTTCTTCGTTGCTCCTCCTCTCGGCCTGAAGCCCGCTTCGGGCGACCGGGACGGCTTTTGCCGTTTGGGTTGCGCCCTCGCTTCCTGTTTCTGCGCCGTTATGGTATGCGGTTATTATCGATATATCCTGCCTTATTTGACAATGTTTTTAAGCCAGATGCCCTTCTTTATGAGCACCGCGCCGACGGCGGCTTTGAGCAGGTCGGTTCCCTGCACGATGGCAAAGACGACCAGAATGGGCAGGCTGGTATGACTGGAGAGCAGGTAGGCAACAGGGACGTAGACCAGCCAAGAATAGACGCAATCGAACAGGACGGTGATACCGGTGCGCCCGCCCGAGCGCAGGGTGAAATAGGCCGAATGAACATAGGAGAGGACGGGCATATAGCCGGCGGCAATGCAGATAAAGCCGGCGGCCATGTTCCGAATCTGATCGGTGGTATCGTAGAGTTTCGGGAAGAGGCCTGAGCAGGCGGCCATGACGGCGCCGACACCGACACCCAGCATCAGCCCGAAGGTGATGAGTTTGCGGTTGTTCTCCCGCGCCTGTTCCATCTCCCCTGCCCCGAGCAGTTGCCCGATCATAATGGCGATGGCGTTGCCCATGGCCAAGGCGATGACGTTGAACAGTTGAGTGATGGTGGAATTGATATTATAGGCGGCGACCACGTCGATCCCTCGCACCGAGTAGCAACGCAGGATCATGGCCATCGACATGCTCCACAGCGCCTCATTCATCAGCAGGGGCAGACCCTTTTTGGTGATTTTCCCTACGATTTCTTTGGGGATGAGCAGGGTTTTATAGAGGCCTTGGGCAAAGATATTACGCCAAGCGTTGACGTGCGTCCATGTCGCAATAATGGCAAGCTCGACAAAGCGGGAGATGACGGTGGCGACGGCGGCGCCGACCACCCCCAGCGCGGGTGCGCCCAGTTTCCCGAAGATGAATACCCAGTTTAAAAACAGGTTTACCCCTACGGCGATGAGCCCCGAAAGCATGGGGACGAAGGTTTGCCCCGTTTCCCGCAGGGTAGAGGCGTAAATCTGGGTTAAGGCATAGGGCAGAAGCCCGATGAGCATGACGGCCAGATAGTCCTTGGCAAAGCCGAGGGTGAGGGCGTTTTCCTCGGCCGTACCGTTGAGGTAGGACGAGATGAGGGGGGTATCCCACAACAGGAAGATGGCAATAGCGCCCAAGGTAATGATGACGCTGGCCCACAGTTTATACCGAAAGGCCTGCCGTACGCCTTCGTGGTTTTCGTCGCCATAGAACTGTGCGCCGAAGATGCCTGCGCCCGAGATGGCGCCGAAGATGCACAGGGTAAAGACGAAAATCAACTGGTTGGCGATGGCCACGCCCGACATGGGATAGGTGCCCACCTG
>JAZKZU010000275.1:0-6564 GCA_045612825.1 Eubacteriales bacterium | reverse complement strand
GTTGTCTTCCTAAGACCGCTTGGCCTCCGACTTAAGGGTGGCTTTGTGTTCATCAAGTCCTCCAAGAAAGCGTAAGGAGGATACAAACAATGGCTAACATTAATGTTGTTAACATGAAAGGCGAAGTTGTCAATCAGATCGAACTGAACGACACCGTATTCGCCGCTGAGGTAAACGGCTCGGTTCTGCACGCTGTCGTTGTTAACTACCTCGCCAATCAGCGTCAGGGTACGCAGTCTGCGCTCACTCGTGCCGAAGTGGCCGGTGGCGGTCGCAAGCCTTGGCGTCAGAAGGGTACCGGCCGTGCCCGTCAGGGTTCCACCCGCGCTCCGCAGTGGACTCATGGCGGTATCGTGTTCGCACCCAAGCCCAGAGAGTACCGTTACTCCCTGAACAAGAAGACCAAGCTGGTCGCTATGCGCTCGGCTCTGTCTTCCAAGATGGCCGATAACGATCTGATCGTTGTCAGCGCTATCGAACTTGAGGAAATCAAGACCAAGGCTGTGGCTGAAATGCTCACCGCTCTGGGTGTTGAGAAGAAGTCCCTGATCGTTACCGGCGATGTCGACAAGAAAGTTGTTCTGGCTGCTCGTAACATCGAGGGCAACAAGACCACCTTCGTTGGTCAGCTCAACGTGTATGACATCCTCAACTCCGGCAAACTCATCCTTACCGAGGATGCCGTTAAGAAGATCACGGAGGTGTATGCATAATGAAGTCCATGTATGATGTGATCATCAAGCCGATCATTTCCGAAAAAAGCATGAGCGGTCTTGAAAATAAGAAGTACACCTTTGAAGTGGCTACCGATGCCAACAAGATCGAGATCGCCAAGGCGGTTGAGGAGATCTTCAAGGTAAAGGTTGCTAAGGTGAGCACTGTCACCGTCAAGGGTAAGCCCAAGAGAGTCGGCATGCACATGGGAACCACTGCCAAGCGCAAGAAGGCAACCGTCACGCTGACTAAGGATTCGAAGACCATCGGCTTCTTCGACAGCCTGCAGTAATAAGAGAAGGAGAATACAGACATGGGTATCAAAAAGTATAAACCTACTTCTCCCGGCCGCCGTGGCATGTCGGTGCTCAGCTTTGATGAGATTACCAAGTCCACTCCGGAAAAGTCCCTGCTGACTTCTCTGAAGAAGCATTCGGGCAGAAATAACAACGGCCGCATCACCGTTCGCCATCAGGGCGGCGGCAACAGACGCAAGTACAGAATCATCGATTTCAAGAGAAACAAGATGGATGTTCCTGCTACTGTTCTGGCCATCGAGTACGACCCCAACCGTAGCGCCAACATCGCTCTGATCCAGTATGAGGATGGCGAGAAGGCCTACATCGTGGCTCCCCTGGATCTCAAGGTTGGAACCACCATCATCAGCAGCGCTACTGCCGACATCAAGCCCGGCAACTGCCTGCCGATCGAAAACATCCCCGTCGGTACGATCATCCACAACGTAGAGATGTATCCCGGCAAGGGCGCCCAGCTGGTCAGAACCGCCGGTGCTTTCGCACAGCTGATGGCCAAGGAGAACGGCATGGCTCAGATCCGTATGCCGTCGGGCGAAGTCCGTTTGATCCGTCTTAACTGCAAGGCTACCATTGGTCAGATCGGTAACCTGGATCATGAGAACGTAGTCATCGGTAAAGCCGGCCGTAAGCGTCACATGGGCATCCGTCCTACCGTCCGCGGCTCGGTCATGAACCCGAACGACCACCCGCATGGCGGTGGTGAGGGTAAATCCCCCATCGGTCGTCCCGGTCCTGTGTCCCCTTGGGGCAAACCGACTCTGGGCTACAAGACCAGATCCAAAAAGGCTCAGTCCGACAAATTTATCGTCAAGAGACGCAATGCCAAGTAATTTGGTTGCGTAAGGAGGTAATTCAATGGGTAGAAGTGTTAAGAAGGGCCCGTTCGTACAGCCCGTACTTCTGAAGAGAGTTCAGGAAATGAATGCCGCAGGCGAGAAGCGTGTGCTCAAGACCTGGTCCCGTGCATCCGTCATTTTCCCGGATTTCGTCGGACACACCTTTGCCGTTCATGACGGCAGAAAGCATGTTCCCGTTTATGTGACCGAAGATATGGTTGGCCACAGACTCGGCGAATTTGCTCCGACCAGAACCTTCAGAGGCCATGCCGGCGCCAAGAAGACCGGTGCTTAAGGAGGAATATGACAATGGAAGCAAAAGCTACTGTGACTTTCGTTCGTCTTTCCCCTCAGAAAGTGACTATTGTGCAGGATCTTATCCGCAACAAACCGGTCGTTGAGGCGAGAGCGATACTGAAAAACACCCCGAAGGCTGCCAGCGCTTATCTGCTTAAGCTGCTCGATAGCGCCGTAGCCAATGCAGAGAACAATCTGCATCTCAATAAGGACAATCTCATCGTTTCCGAGACCTTCGTTGGCCCCGGCCCCATTCTCAAGAGAATGCAGCCCCGTAGCCGCGGTTCGGCCTACCGGATCCTGAAGAGAACGTCCCACATCACCTTGGTTGTCAAGGAAAAAGAATAAGGAACAGGAGGTTTTAGCATGGGCCAGAAAGTTAATCCCCACGGTTTACGTGTGGGCATCATCAAAGACTGGGATTCTAAATGGTATGCGCCCGATCATCAGTTTGGCGATCTGCTCGTCGAAGATAAGAAGATTCGTGACTACCTAAAGAAGACTCTCTATGCTGCCGGTGTTCCTGCCGTCAAGATCGAGAGAGATCCCAACAAGATTCGTATTACCATCCAGTGCGCTAAGCCCGGCGTCGTTATCGGAAAGGGCGGCACTGAGATCGAGAAGTACCGTGCCGCCATCGAGAAGATGATCGGCAAGCCGGTCGCTCCCCTCAACATCGTTGAAGTGAAGCAGCCGGACCTCAATGCTCAGCTGGTTGCCGAGAACATCGCTTCCCAGCTCGAGAAGCGTACTTCCTTCCGTCGTGCCATGAAAATGGCCATCCAGCGCACCATGCGTCTGGGCGCTAAGGGTATCAAAACCTGCGTGTCCGGCCGTTTGGGCGGTGCGGAAATCGCTCGTAGCGAGCATTATCATGAGGGTACCATTCCCTTACAGACCCTGCGTGCTGACATCGACTACGGTTTTGCTGAGGCAAACACCACCTACGGTCGTATCGGCGTTAAGGTTTGGATCTACAGAGGCGAAGTTCTTCAGGCACGTGCCAACGTGACCGAGGAGCGTCGTGAGCGTCGTGAGAACCGCGACAGAAGACCTCGCAGAGAAGGAGGACGCCGCAATGTTAATGCCTAAGAGAGTGAAGTACAGAAGAGTACACCGTGGCAGAATGACCGGCCGCGCCCTCGTCGGCAACACCGTGTCTAACGGCGATTTCGGTCTGGCTACCGAAGAGCCCGCATGGATCACTGCCAATCAGATCGAAGCTGCCCGTATCGCCATGACCCGTTTTACCAAGCGTGGCGGTAAGGTGTGGATCAAGATCTTCCCCCACAAGCCCATCACCCGTAAGCCCCTTGAAACCCGTATGGGTAAAGGTAAGGGCGCTCCCGAGTATTGGGTAGCCGTAGTTAAACCCGGCAAGGTTATGTTTGAGATCGCCGGCGTCTCGGAAGAGGTCGCCCGTGAGGCATTCCGCTTGGCTTCTCATAAGCTGCCGGTCAAGTGCAAGTTCGTCGCCAGAGAAGACCTCGGAGGTGATAAGTGATGAAGGCAAAGGATCAGAGAGATAAATTCAGAGCTATGAGCGAGCAGGAGCTGACCAAGAAGATCGCAGATCTCAAGGAAGAGCTGTTCAACCTTCGCTTTCAGCATGCTACCAACCAGCTCGAAAATCCTCTGCGCATCTCCCAGACCAAGAAGGATATCGCAATGGCAAAGACTATTCTTCGTGAAAAGGAGTTGAAAGTCGAGGCCTAAGGGCTTGGCTTTCATGAAAGGAGGATTTTATCATGAGTGAAAGAGGACTCAGAAAGACTCGTGTCGGTGTCGTTTCCAGCGACAAAATGGATAAGACCATCGTCGTGTCCATCGCCGACCATGTAAAGCATCCGCTTTATTCTAAGGTTATCAAGCGCACCTACAAGCTGAAGGCTCACGATGAAAACAACGAGTGCCGTGTAGGCGATAAGGTTCGCGTAATGGAGACCAGACCCTTGTCCAAGGACAAGAGATGGAGACTGGTCGAAATCATTGAGAAGGCTAAATAAGAAAGCCCAGTAAGGAGGATACAACCGTGATTCAGCAACAGACCTACATGAAGGCAGCTGACAACACCGGCGCGAAAGAGCTTATGTGCATCCGTGTGCTGGGCGGTACTGGCAGAAAGTATGCCAATATCGGTGATGTTGTTATTGCCTCGGTTAAGAAGGCAGCACCCGGCGGCATGGTTAAAAAGGGTGATGTCGTTAAATGCGTGATTGTCCGCTCCGCACAGGGCATTCAGCGCGCTGACGGTAGCCGTATTCGTTTCGACGAGAACGCCGCCGTCATCATCCGTGAGGATAAGAACCCCCGCGGTACTCGTATCTTTGGGCCCATCGCTCGTGAGCTGCGTGACAAGGAATATACCAAGATCCTGTCCCTGGCTCCCGAAGTGCTGTAATGGGAGGAAAAGAAATGAACGATCTTCATATTAAATCCGGCGATACCGTTCAGGTAATTTCCGGCGATTCCAAGGGTAGCACCGGCAAGGTTCTTGCCGTATCTCCCAAAGAGAAAAAGGTCATCGTTGAAGGTGTCAACATGGTGACCAAACACGTTAAGCCTAAGAACCAACAGCAGCAGGGCGAAATCGTGAAGGCCGAAGGCGCTATGTATGCCTGCAAGGTCCAGCTTTATTGCCCCAAGTGCAAGACCGGCGTTCGTACCGGTGTTAAGGTTGAAGACGGCAAGAAGGTCCGCGTTTGCAAGAAGTGCGGCACCGTTATCGAATAAGGAGGGTAGGAGACATGACAAGATTACAAGAACGTTATATCAACGAAGTGGCTCCCGCTCTGAACAAGAAGTATCAGTATAAGAGCTGCATGCAGATTCCGAAGTTCGATAAAATCGTCATCAACGTTGGTTGCGGCGAAGCCCGTGAGAATGCTAAGGTTATCGACGCTGTCGTGAATGACCTGACCAAGATCACCGGCCAGAAGCCCGTTATTTGCGCCGCTCGCAAGTCGGTTGCAAACTTCAAACTGCGTGAAGGTATGCCCATTGGCGTGAAAGTCACCCTGCGCGGCGATCGTATGTATGAATTCATGGATCGTCTGTTCAATCTGGCTCTGCCCCGTGTGCGTGACTTCCGTGGTATTTCGGCAGATTCCTTTGACGGCCGTGGCAACTACGCCCTCGGTCTGAAAGAACAGCTGATCTTCCCCGAAATTGAGTACGACAAGATCGACAAGGATCGTGGTATGGACAACGGGTTCGTTACCACCGCCAAGACCGATGAAGAAGCTCGTGAGCTGCTCACTCTGATGGGCGCTCCGTTTGCCAAGTAAGGAGGCGATACGCATGGCTAGAAAAGCACTGGTTTTACAGCAGAAAGAGGCTCCTAAGTTCTCGACGAGAGCCTATAACAGATGCAAGATATGCGGTCGTCCCCATGCTTATCTTCGTAAGTATGGCATCTGCCGTATCTGCTTTAGAGAATTGGCCTACAAGGGCCAGATTCCCGGCGTGAACAAGTCCAGCTGGTAAGAGGAGGAATAGAAATGCAGATTACTGATCCGATTGCTGATATGCTCACCAGAATCCGCAATGCGAACTCTGCCAAGCATGACAGCGTAGATATTCCCGCCTCCAACATGAAGAAGGCTATTGCCCAGATTCTGCTGGATGAGGGTTACATCAAAAAGTTCGATGTCGTCGAAGACGGCAAGCAGGGCATGATCCATGTCGAGCTTAAGTACGGCCCCGGCAAGACCAAGATTATTCAGGGTCTGCGCCGTGTGTCCAAGCCCGGCCTGCGCATCTATGCCGGCAAAGAGGAAATGCCTCGCGTTATGCGTGGCCTGGGTATCGCCATCGTGTCCACCTCCAAGGGTGTTATGACCGATAAGGCGGCCAGAAAAGCAAACATCGGCGGCGAAGTTCTCGCCTTCGTATGGTAAGAAAGGGGTATAAGTTATGTCCAGAATTGGCAGAAAAGAAATAACTGCCCCTGCCGGCGTAACCGTCACCATTGGTGAAGGCAATCATATCGTCGTCAAGGGCCCCAAGGGCAATCTCGAAATGAATGCCCATCCTGATATGCTGATTAAGCAGGAAAACGGTGTCATCACCGTTGCCCGTCCGTCCGAGTCCAGAGAGCATCGCTCCCTGCATGGCCTGACTCGTACCCTCATCGCTAACATGGTGGAAGGTGTTACCAACGAGTTTTCCAAGACCCTGATCATCAACGGCGTCGGTTACCGTGCCGCTAAGGAGGGTAAGAATCTGGTCATGAACCTCGGCTACTCTCATCAGGTTATCGTTAGCGAAACTGAGGACATCAAGATCGATGTTCCCAATGCCAACACCATCATTATCCACGGCGTGGATAAGCAGAAGGTTGGTCAGTTCGCTGCCGAAGTCAGAGAGAAGCGTCCGCCTGAGCCGTATAAGGGCAAAGG
>JAZKZU010000274.1:0-4396 GCA_045612825.1 Eubacteriales bacterium | reverse complement strand
CTGCTCCCGTATGATTTCGGGGGATTCCCACGTATAGCGCTCGTCCTTCTCGCTCTCGACCCGATAGCCGATCATGTGCCATTCGACGTGGCTGAAGATATGCTTGGCTTTCCCCAGATATTCGCCCTGCACCGATTTGTGGCCCAGTTCGTTCGGGAACTGCCACATACCCGAAAGCAGGCCCTCTCCCCTGCGCTCGATGGCGTACCGCCCGTTATGGTGCAGGAGATATACCGTGCGCTCCTCGATCCGCCGTTCCTTTTTAGGGGTGCGGATGGGGTACTGCTCGGTCGTATTTTCGGCATAGGCTTTACAATGCTCCCGTATGGGACAGCGGTCACAGCGGGGGCGGCCGTTGGGGATGCAGACCCGCTCGCCCAGTTCCATGAGTCCCTCGGTCAGCAATCGGGCGTTCTCCCCTGTTGGGTAAAACTTGCGCAGGCGGGTAATGGCCGCCTTTTTGGTTTTCTGCAATAGAATATCCGACAAATCGGCGTACAGGCGGGACAGGACACGCAGGACGTTGCCGTCCACGGCCGGTTCGGGCAGGCCAAAGGCGATGGAAGCGATGGCGCCTGCCGTATAGTCCCCGATGCCCGAGAGTTTGCGCAACTTCTCGGCATCGGCGGGTAAGTTTCCGCCGTGTTCCTGCATAACCGTCACCGCCGCCTTTTTGAGGTTACGGGCACGGCTGTAATAGCCCAGCCCCTCCCACAGTTTGAGCAGGCGGTCTTCCTCGACCTCGGCTAAGGCCTTGACGTCGGGCAATACCTTAATAAACCGCTCATAATAGGGGATTACCGCTTCGATGCGGGTTTGCTGGAGCATGATCTCGGAAATCCATACCCGATAGGCGTTGGTATTTTCCCGCCAAGGCATGGGAATGCGGTGCTGTTTATGCCACTCGATGAGGGGCGTGATCCACTTCCCGTCCGACCCCATCACCGTTTTTCCACCAAAAAGAAGAAGGGGGACGTGGGGGAATTGACCAGCCGCACCTGCGTACAGCTCATCTGACGGCGGTCGTACTCGGAGAGGAGTTTGGTGACCTCGATGCCCTCGGCCGTGCCTTCGGCGTGACCGGGGTAGACGGCGATGAGCAGGCCGCCGCCCGCTTTCAACAGCTCGATGGCGGCACGGATGGCGGGCAAGGTGGTTTCCCGCATGGTGGTAATGCTACGGTCGCCGCCGGGGAGGTAGCCTAAATTGAACAGGCCGGCGCAGATGGGCTCGTTGACGTAAGTTTTGACGTTACTATGGGAATCCCGAATCAGGGTGACGTTCTTGCGGCCGTGCTCTGCCAGACGGGCGGCGGTACTGTCGAGCGCCGCCTGCTGGATATCAAAGGCATAGACCTTGCCGGTATCGCCCACCATGTTGGAGAGCCAGAGGGTATCGTGACCGTTGCCCATGGTGAAATCGACGACGGTACCGCCCTCTTTGATATGGGGGGTTATGAGATATTTTTGGGTATCGAGTAGATCAATCATGTAGGTTCACCTCAGTTGAGGGGGGTGTTTGGTTTGGGGGTGAGTTTCTTTTTGTTGCCCTTTTCGTCCACGATGTAGACCTGATCGAGGGTGTTCATCATGCCTTGGCGAAAGGCGGCGATATACTGCGCACGCAGGGTAGCCTGCTCCGCTTTCTCGGCCTCGGTCAGCCCCTCGGTTTTGGCTTTGCGGGACAGTTCATTGATGCGTTTAATTAAGATATCGTCCATTATACGTAACTCCTTGGAATGAAAAACCACCCAGAGGGTGGTTTTTGTGTTTTATTCGGGCTGGGTTAAAAAGATTTCACGGATGGCCGCAATCTGTCCATCGGTGATGCCGGCAGACTTAAGGTAGGTTTCGGCCTTAGTCTGCGGGTTGTTGCCGGAAAGGGTATTAAACTGCTCGACAAAGGCGTTCATATCGTTATTGTGCAGGCCGCCGTGGTAGAGGATGGAGATGCGGTAATCCCGCATCAGATCGTCCTCATTGACGCCAAGCAGGGCTTCGAGGATATAGCAAATCGTACCCGTTTGATCCATGCCGTGGGTATCATGCAGGTAGATGGGGTAGGCATTTTCATCGGCCAACGTTTCAAAGACACGGGCGATGGCGGCCTTGCCGCTATCCTTAAAGGCGTCGCTGTACGACGGGGTATGAATGGACACACGATTGGCGACCTCACCCAGCGCGCCGACATTGCCGGAAGCCACCGAAGAATCCCGCAGGTCCAGTTCGGTACGGACTTTCAGGATATGCAACATATGATCGATACCCGTTTGGGTGATCTTATAGTCTTCCTTCACTGCACCGTCCATTTCGCCGCCACGGTAGAGCATACCTTGCTTGATAACCTTGCCGTCCTCCGTTTTCCAGCCGCCGATATCACGCACGTTGGGCACGCCCTCGATCGAGAGGATGCGAGGAGTATCGGCCGTTTTGAAGGAGCCGTGGGTACCGGTGGTAACGCCGTTGGACAGCTCGATGGTAATGCGGAAGAAATATGTAGCATTCGTCTTTAACAGCGGGACTTCGGCACTACAGAGGGTACCCTCCATATTGAAGCGGCGGGGCGCGGTAAAGGCTTCGTCCTCCGACACTTCCAGCTTGGCCGCCGTGACCTGCGTATTGGCAGGCATACCCTTGATTTCATAAGACACGGTTACCGGCAGGCCGATATCCAGCCGATCGACATTATAGCGATACTCGTTTTTGATGGACTGTAAGGTAGCCGATCCGTTTTTCTCGATATAATCAATAGCGGGTTGCAAAATCAGGGGCTGATCTTCGGCGAAGATAGAATATTCGATGCGCAAGGACGAATCCAGCGAACGGATATCGGCGATCGGCTCGCCCTGACCCGTGTGAT
Organism: Eubacteriales bacterium; assembly: GCA_045612825.1. GTDB lineage: Bacteria > Bacillota > Clostridia > Oscillospirales > UMGS1783 > CAKSHC01. The sequence continues at coordinate 1,537 of JAZKZU010000274.1, read as the reverse complement.
AGGTATCGATCAGCTTGGCCAGACCAAAGAGGACGGCCAGAGCCAAGACCACACCGATGGCCCGCAGATATGTTTTCCGGTGAATCCTTTTCATGAACTAAAACCCTTTCTTTCCGGTTTCAATGACAGTATAGCATAGATTTATTATAATAGCAATGATATTTCCGTTACAATTCTAGGCGGGTGAAGATATCCCGTATTTGCCGCATTTGGTTTTCGGGAACGTTGTTGGTGCGGGACAGTTCGGTCACGGCGCTGCCCAGCTTTCCGCCAAACAGCATATCGAACCAACGGCCAATCCAACAAAACGGCAACAGGACGGGGGCTTTTTTCAGCACGGGGTAGATGCTTTTCATACCATCCAGCGGCAGGAACAGGCGGCCAAGCATATAGCCGAAGGTGTTTTTGGCCTGTACCTTCTTTACGGCTATATGATTTTTTGTACTCCCGTAGACGCCGCCGGACAGGATATAGTCCAGTACGGTGTCCGAAAATTCGTCGGTTTGATTCTCAGTAAAGCAAAGCTCGGCGATGCGGCTCATTTCCTGCGCAAACCGATCGATGCCCGCCTGTTTGAGCAGGGTTTCGGCTTGTACGTAGGTCAGCCCCATTTTATGCTCCATAATCCACAGATCCATCAAGGATCGGATGCCGCATCCGCCTCGCATAAAATGGTAGGCCATATGGGCATACATATGAAAGACAAAAAACTCGTCGGTAAAGGCGTATTGATTCGGCCTGTCGGTTGGGACGGCATATTTCCAAGCGTTCTTGAGCACGGCATCGAGATTTTTACGGTTTTCCTGCACGTTGAAATGCAGTTCCAGATGGCTGCCGTTGGAAGCGAACAGGGACACGTCGTGATAGTGCCGTTTGCCGCCGACAAAGCCGTACGGTTCCAGAGCGGCGATGGCCGAGTCCAGATCGGTTTCATGGATCAGGATATCGATATCGCAACTGGTTCTCATACTGTCCACCGGGTAGTAGGCACGCAGGACAGCGCCTTTGAGGGGAATATAATCGATCCCTGCCTCTTCAAAGGCGGTATAGATTTGAGTTTGGGCATACTTCATCTGCTCACAGCGACAGACCGAAGCGTAGTGCTGTTGTTGCAGGCGCAGGCGCAGGTCTTCCTCCACCTCGATCCGATTCTGATAGATGATCTCGGAGATGACGTGCGACAGGTCATGCTTTTTCGCCAGACGGTAGAGGGGGGACAACACGTCCTTGGTGAGGAGTTGTGCCGTTTGGGACGGTAGTTTCTCCTCGTTGAGTGCCGCATGCAGGAGGGTGAGGAATATATGTTGTATCTCTTTTTCTTCCATGGTCTTGCTTACTTTCTCCACACCATTTTATTGACCACGCCGGTATACGACTGGATAATCTTGACCACCTTGGTGCTCACGTTTTCTTCCACGTAATCGGGCACGGGGATGCCGAGATCGCCGTTGTTCTGCATTTCCACGGCGGTGGTGACGGCCTGCAGCAGGCTCTTCTCATCGATACCCGCCAGAATAAAGCAGGCCTTGTCCAGCGC
>JAZKZU010000273.1:0-2658 GCA_045612825.1 Eubacteriales bacterium | reverse complement strand
ATGCCTACACCCCAGGCGGTAAGGCAGGCGCCCGACCCGACCGCGCGACCATCATTTATTGCAAAAACATCCGCCGAATTTACGGTGACGTAGCCATAGCGATAGGCGGTATTGAAAGCTCACTCCGCCGTTTTGCCCATTACGACTATTGGGACGATGCCGTGCGCCCCTCTATATTGTTGGATTCACAGGCCGACCTGCTCATGTACGGTATGGGTGAAAAACACGTCGTAGAACTGGCCACCCGACTAGAAAACGGGGAACGGCCTACCGACCTGCTCGGTACCTGCTACGCCGTAAAAACGGCCGATTATACCCCCATGCCCGTCAAGGAATGTCCTTCGTTTGAGGCGGTGAGCGCCGATACCGAAAAGGGAAGACGGGACTACGCCATCGCCTGCCGCATCCAGCAGAGCGAGCACGACCCCGTGCGAGGCAAAACGCTCATCCAGCGCCACGGCGATACCATCGTGGTGCAAAATCCCCCCATGCCACCCCTCACCACCGAGGAAATGGATCGGGTCTACGCCCTGCCCTTTATGCGTAACTACCATCCCTCGTATGAGAAACTGGGCGGCGTCCCCGGCATCGAGGAGGTCAAGTTTTCTATTATTCATAACCGTGGCTGTTTCGGCGCCTGTAACTTCTGCTCACTGGCCTATCACCAAGGCCGCCAGATCGCCTGCCGTAGCCACGAATCGGTGCTGGAAGAGGCGAAAATCATTACCGAAATGGAAGATTTCAAGGGTCATATTCACGACGTCGGCGGCCCTACCGCCAACTTCCGCCGCTCCTCCTGTGTCAAGCAGGAAAAGAACGGCATGTGCCCCGATAAAAAATGTCTGGCGCCCGACCGTTGCCCCGCCGTGCAGGTCGATCATCGGGACTATCTGGACCTGCTGCGAAAATTGCGGAAATTGCCCAAGGTCAAGAACGTCTTTATTCGCTCGGGCATCCGCTTTGACTATCTGATCGCCGATAAGGACGAAACCTTCTTTAAGGAATTGGTGACCCATCATGTCAGCGGTCAACTCAAAGTTGCCCCCGAGCATTGTTCGGCCAATGTCCTAAAATACATGGGCAAGCCCCGCATCGAGGTCTATAACCGCTTCAAAAAGCGCTTCTATGAACTGACGGCCGCCGCCGGCAAAAAGCAGTATTTAGTGCCCTATCTGATGTCCTCCCACCCCGGTTCTACCGTGGCCGATGCCATTGAATTGGCACTGTTTTTGAAACGGGAACGGATGCGCCCCGAACAGGTGCAGGACTTCTATCCCACCCCCGGCACCGTTTCGACTTGTATGTTCTATACGGGGCTTGACCCCTATACCATGGAGAAGGTCTACGTGCCCCGCACCCCGCAGGAAAAGGCCAAACAACGGGCTCTGCTCCAGTATTTCCGCCCCGAAAATTATGAATTGGTGCTTAAGGCTTTAAGAGAGTGCGGACGGACCGACCTGATCGGTCACGGCAAGGATTGCCTCATCCCGCCGCCCCGCCGTAACCCTGTCAACAAGAAAAAAAGGAGCTCAAAATGAAAATTTTATCCATTGGCAACTCCTTCTCGCAAGACCCCCATGCGCACCTGCACGATCTGGCGGCGCAAAACGGGCTGGATATCTATGCCGTCAATCTCTACGTCTCGGCTTGCAGCCTGCATACCCACGCCGTCAATCTGGCGGAAAATAACGCCGCATACGAACTGGAAATCAACGGTAAACCGACCGGTGACAAAATCAGCATCGCCGATGCCTTGCAAATGGACGAGTGGGACGTCATTACCCTCCAGCAGGTCAGCGGTCTGTCGGGTCTGCGGGATACCTATTTCCCGTGGTTTGAGCAGGTGTACACGGCGGTTAAGCAAGCCTGCCCGAAGGCTCAAATCTGGTTTCAGTACACTTGGGCGTATGCGACCAACTCTACCCACAAACATTTCAAATTCTATGATAATAACCAGCAAACCATGCTCTCTCGCGCCGCCGAGTGTCGGGACATGGTAGTGGAAAACTGGGGCTTGTCCGTCATCCCCACCGGCGAGGTCATTCAGCGCCTGCGCCCCATTCTGGGCGAGGACAAACTCCATCGGGATACCTTCCATCTCTCGTACGACTACGGGCGTCTGGCAGCCGCCGCCACTTGGATCAAAACCCTGACCGGTCAGAACCTCAAGTTGCAGCCCTATGCCGACCTCGACCCCGCCCTCACCAACCAAATCTTCACCGAGGTAAATGCGCTGTGAATTTTTCGGAATTGATAACTCAACGCCAGTCCGACCGTGCCTATCTGGACAAAGCGGTTGAAACCGAGAAATTAGAACAAATCTTGGAGGCCGCCCGCCTGTCGCCCTCGGCCTGCAACGGTCAGCCCTATCTCATCACCGTCTGTCAGGGAGAGGTGGCAAAAAAAGTCGCCAAATGCACGCAGGGTATGGGCATGAACGGCTTTGCCACACAGGCCCCCGTCATGCTGGTCCTTTCGGAACAGCCCTATGTCAAATCGGCCGCCCTCGGCGCCAAACTCAAACATAACGATTACCGCAGTATCGACATCGGCATCGTTGCTGCCTATATCACGGCGCAGGCCGCCGATCTGGGGCTGGGCACCTGTATCTTAGGCTGGTTCGACGATGAGAAGATCCGTGCCATCTGCGATCTGGAC
>JAZKZU010000272.1:0-3627 GCA_045612825.1 Eubacteriales bacterium | reverse complement strand
GGATATTATCGGCGCTTTCGAGCGTGCCACCGGCGTTCACGTGCCGTACCGCATCGTGGATCGCCGTCCCGGTGACGTGGCCGTTTGTCTGGCCGATCCCACCAATGCCAACAATGTGTTGGGTTGGAAGACCAAGCGTACGTTGGATGATATGTGCGTGGATGCCTGGCGTTGGCAGACCAAAAATCCGAACGGATATACCGAATAAGATCGAACGCATTTTGAGCTCACAGTTTCGACTGTGGGCTCTTTTTTTGTGCAAAAATCTGTCGAAATTGTAAAAATTATGTTAAATTTTAGATTTTTTCAAAAGGGGTATTGCATTTTCCTATATATATGTTATAATGTGGTTACATGTGACACGGAGTGGTGTCATAGTGGGTGAAAGTGGTTGATTTTCAGCCAAAAATGCCAAGAAAGGAGGAAGCGCAGATGTTGACAGGTACGTTTCGGCACACCTTGGATACCAAGGGGCGAGTGATTGTACCGGCTCGATTCCGTGAGGATTTGGGTGAAGTATTCATGATCACCAAGGGTTTGGATGAGTGTTTGGCGCTTTACTCCATGAAAGAGTGGCAGGCATTGGAAGAAAAGATTGCGGCCTTGCCGATGGCGGCCTCCCGACAGATCACCCGTTTTATTTTCGGCAGTGCCTATCCGGTGGAGTTGGATAATAACGGCCGTGCGGTCATTCCGCCTGAGCTTCGCAAGTTTGCGGGGTTGAGCAAGGACGTGGTCATTCTCGGCGTATCCTCCCGTGCAGAGATCTGGGACAGCGAGAAGTGGGAGAACAGCGAGGATGCGGCTCCGTCCGAGCAGGTCACCAATATGATGATCGAACTGGGTCTGTAAGATGGGCTTTGAACACATACCGGTTTTACTGGATGAATGTATAGAGGGGTTGGCCATTAAGCCTGGTGGCGTGTACGTGGATTGCACGGCGGGCGGCGGCGGTCATTCCTATGAGATAGCCAAGCGGCTGACGAACGGGCGGTTGATCAGTATTGATCGTGATGAGGCGGCCATTCGGGCTTGTACCGAGCGGTTGGCTCCGCTGGGAGATCGGGTAACAATCGTAAAGGCGACCTTTTCGCAGATTCGGCAGGTATTGGCCGATCAAGGAATTGAGAAGGTAGACGGGATTCTGATGGATCTTGGTGTTTCATCGCATCAGATTGATACTCCCGAACGTGGTTTTTCTTTCCGCAGTGATGCGGCTTTGGATATGCGAATGGATCAACAGGCAGCATTGAGTGCGCAGGAGTTGGTTAATTCCTATGGGGAAGCCGAGTTGGTCGATATTTTATGGCGATACGGCGAGGAGCGGTATTCCCGACAGATTGCTCGTAAGATTGTACAGGAACGGCAAAAGACACCGATTGAAACGACGGGGCAGTTGGTGGAGATCATCAAGTCGTCCATGCCGGCATCGGCCCGACGGGAAGATCAACACCCTGCAAAACGCTCCTTTCAAGCGTTACGCATTGCCGTAAACAGTGAATTGGATGAATTACAGGAAACGTTGGATGTGATACCGAGTTTGCTCAACGAGGGCGGTCGGGTGGTCATTATCAGTTTCCATTCGTTGGAAGACCGCATGGTAAAGACGGCATTCAAGGAACAAAGCCGAGGTTGCACCTGCCCGCCGGAGTTTCCGGTGTGTGTATGCGGACACAAGGCGCAGATAAAAATTATTACAAAAAAACCGATTGTAGCGACAGGAGAGCAGTTGGAAGAGAACCGACGGGCGGCTTGTGCAAAACTTCGGATAGCCGAAAGGATAGAATAAGATGAGAAAGACCGACTGGAAAAAGAGAATAGCCAAGAGATGGAAAGCAAAACGGGTATCGGCCACGTTGTTAGCGGCTGTTTTATTGCTGGTCGGATTGGTATGTTATCAGATTTACTGCAATGCTCAGTACAATGAATTGACCACGCAGGTAAATAATCTAAAGGATGATTATGCCGATCTGGTCAATGAGAACATCCAGTTGGGTGTGCAGATCGATGCGATGGCGCAGTTGGATAACATTGAGCAGATTGCGCAGGAGATGGGCATGAGCAAGATTCAGCAGCACCAGATTGAATATGTAAATCTGGGCAGTGAGGATCGTGCAGAGGTGATCCGTGTGGATGATGGATTTGGCGGATTGTTTCGTAACTTTTCTATGATTTGGGAATATTTGGGCTAATTCTGATCTACAAATGTACTGTGTCCTGTTGTGCAACGGATAGGGATGTGTAGAGCCGCTGTTGGTTGCAACAGCGGCTTTTCTATTGGAGGATAGTATCGGTGGAAAAACAAACGGCAAAAAGCATGAGAAAGCGCATGTTCACGATTCTGGTCGTGATCGTGGTGCTTTTTACGGTAATTGTAGGGCGGCTTTTCTTTATACAAATTATTCAGGGTGAAAAATACCAGAACACGGCCATCAATCAGCAGACCCGAGAGCTGACGGTGGCGGCTCGTCGGGGCACCATCTACGATCGCAACGGCAAGGCGCTTGCGGTATCGGCAACGGCATACAAGGTGGTACTTTCGCCTGCCACGACCGATGAGGATGCGGGCGAGTTGATTTTGAAAAACCTGCCCCAGTTGTTGGGGGTTGAGCCCGAAAAAATTGAAAAATCTCTGGCCAAGAACAGTTATTATGACGTAGTGGCGCGGCGTGTGGAACAGAACGTGGCCGACGACGTGCGTGCCTTTGTGCGTGAGAATAAATTGGGCGGCAGTATCTCGATTGTGGATGACCCGAAGCGCTACTATCCGTACAACGATTTTGCCTGTCATGTCCTGGGCTTTGTCGGGACGGACAATCAAGGCTTGACCGGACTGGAGGTTATGTACGAGGAGTATTTGCGGGGCACCGACGGCAAGATCGTACTGGCCACCGATGCGGTAGGTAATGATCTGTCGTTGCTGGATTATGAGAAATACATTGAGGCGGTGGATGGGTATAATCTCAACACCACATTAGATGAAACGATACAGCATTATTTAGAAAAGTACTTAAAGGAAGCCTATACCGAGCGTCAACTGAGCGGCTATGCCGGCGGCATCATTATGGATGTGGAAACGGGCGGTATTCTGGCCATGTCGGTGGTCAATGGCTTCAACCTCAACGATCCGTTCACCATCACCGATCCGCAGGTGTTGGCGCAGTTGGAGGGGTTGACGGGGGATGAACTGACCTCGGCACGCTCGGATGCGCTCAATGATATGTGGCGTAATGTGCTCATCAGCGACTCGTATGAGCCGGGTTCAACCTTCAAATCGATCACCAGCGCCATTGCGGTGGAGGAAAATCTGATCAGTGATTCCAAGACCTTTTTCTGTCCGGGCTATAAGATCGTAGCCGGTACTCGCATCCATTGTGCCAATCACAGCGGCCACGGCAACGAGACCTTCCAGCAGGCCATGAACAATTCCTGCAACCCTGCCTATATGGATATCGGCGAACTGATCGGAGCCGAGATTTTTGATGAGTATATTACCGGTTTTGGTTTTCGGGATTATACCGATATCGACCTGCCCGGTGAAGGTTTGGGCGTTCTGCACTCGGCACAATCCTTAAAAGGGCCTGTGCAGTTGGCGACCACTTCGTTCGGCCAGACTTTCAAGATTAC
>JAZKZU010000271.1:0-3050 GCA_045612825.1 Eubacteriales bacterium | reverse complement strand
CACCTCTTGGTATAACGATACCGATGCTGAGTTTGTGATTATGACGGCGGAGCAGTTGGCTGGTTTTGCCAAGTTAGTTGATGACGGCAACACCTTTGAGGGCAAGACGGTGAAGCTTGGCAAGGATATAGATCTAAAAGTTATGGATGAGAACGGCGAGCCTATTTGCTTGGATCCGATTGGTTCCTACAGATTTGATAAGTCGTTCAAGGGAACCTTCGATGGGCAGGGCCATACCATTTCGAATCTGGCGCAGAATACTTGGGCGCTTAACAACGGGTATTATAATAACGATTGCGGTTTAGGTTTGTTTGGTGCCGTTGAGGACGGTACGGTTAAGAATCTTACCATTGACGGTGCGGAGATTTCCGGCCAAACGGCTATCTGCGGTACAATTGCAGCCGTGGCGCACAATGCGACGTTTGAGAATATCACCGTAAAGAATGCTAACGTTGCTGATTATCAGTATTATTCCGGCGGTATTGCCGGTTGGGCTTCGGGTGAGATCACCGTGACCGATTGTGTGCTCGATGCTTCGACTAACGTTGCGGCGCAGTGGGGCGATTTTGATAATTCGACCGGTGGTGTAATTGGTGGAGCCAGCGGTTCGGCAGAAATCCTTATTAAGGACACCACGGTTGCTTGCCGAATTGATGTTTATAATGATGTAACGTCTTCGTATCAGTGGCATGCTTACCGCAGAGCGGGTATGCTGATCGGTAATTCCGGTAAAACCAAGGATGTTAATGGAACCACGGTTGCCGATGCTCCTCAGCTGACCTGCGAGAACGTTACCGTTATTTACGGCGATTGGGCAAATTATACCTACTGTGAGTTTGCCGGTACTTCTTGGCCTTACGTTCGTGTGCAGGCAGGTGTGAGCAACTCGGCTTACTCCAATCCTCGCTACGGTCATCCGGAGGATGCCAACGGGAACACGGTTGTGGATGATAATCACGTTCATAATCAAGGTGAGGATCACTTCATTGAGTGCACCTTTAACCAACTCTATGGCGGCGGTCAAGGTGTGTACGGTACGGCTACTCATGAGGGTGTAACCGTAGTTTACAACAATAAATAAGTTTTTTAGTCCGACCCGTCCCCGCAAGGGGATGGGCGGCCATCAAAGGATGTGACGAGGGTCACATCTTTTGGTGGTTGTTAGAGCCGTGTTCTGCGAGAGGAGGTTCCGTAGTGAAACGCAGAATGATTCGTACATTGGCGCTGGCGTTATGTATGCTGGTGTTTTTGACGTCGTCATATCAGGTGACGTTTGGTTACGTTGTAGAGAAGACCGATAGTTTGATTAATATTTTTAAGCCGTTTACAGTGTCGCAGGCCGATTTGCAGATCAAGAAGACGGTGGAGCATCCGTTTGGGGAGGATTATGCCATTCCCGACACGGTGGCTTTTGATTTTGAAGTGGCGCTGGGTGCGCTGTACGCCAATACGACGGTGACTACGTCGGCCGGACCGATGGTGGCGGATGATGCGGGACGATTGACGGTATCGGTTAAGCCGAACGTTGTATTTGGGATTGAAGGGCTGGATGCCGACACCAAGGTAACGGTGCGTGAAATGGAAAAGGCGGATGACGGATTTACGGCCAAGGACGGCAAGGTAAAGCAGGAAGTGACGATTGCCGAGGGGCAGCCGTCGGTTGTTGCCTTTACAAACCTCTATCAGCCGAAGGCGGTGAATTTTGGCGATATCTCTCTGGTTATCGATAAGGTACTGGAGGGGCGTGAGTGGCAGGAGGGTGACTCCTTTGCCGCAACTCTTGACTGGGATCAGGGCAAGGGCGAGTGGCTCACTTTGGGCACGAAGCGTGCGGGTGGGCAGAAACTGGATATGAGCGCCTATCTGGATGATATTACGGTTGGCACGGTTGGGCGGTATGTCTTCCGCATCACCGAGGTGAAGGATGGGCAGGATCATATGGATTATGATGCGACTGTTAACACCGTTACGGTGGAGGTGACCGATCGGGATATGGACGGAGCGCTGGAGATCGGTAAGGTTGACGGAACACAGAATGCTTCGGTGACGGGGCAGGCGGTGAACGTGGTGTTCACCAACGTGTACGTAGCGCCGACCGAGGTGGCTATCCATATTGAAAAGACGGTGGACGGCACGGCCATTGGGCCCGAGGGCTTCCGCTTTGTGCTGGAGGGCGAGGGACTGGAAAAACCGGCCACGACCGATGCGAACGGTAAGGCGGTTATGATATTGCCGTATAGTTTGGCGGATGACGGCAAGGAGTACCGTTATACCTTGCGAGAGGTGAACGATGGGCAGGTCAACGTGATTTATGATGCGCGTGTGTATGAGATTACGGTTAGCCTGACCAAGGAAGCCATGGGTATGGCGGCGGCCGTGACGGTAGACGGCGAGGCGGCAGAAGACGTTGTGAACGTCCGATTCCGAAACGGCTATCAAGCGCCGGAGGAGGATTCGCCTTCGACGGGCTCGGATCGGCATATGTGGGTATGGTTCATGCTGATGCTGATGAGCGGCACGGGCATTTTCCTGTTGCTGTTGCGTGAGCCAAAATATCAGAGAAAGCATTAAAAAAAAGACTGTTGAGTTTTACTCAACAGTCTTTTTCAATATCTGACGGGCGACGTGGACGCCGCTGGCTGAGGCGTGGGACAGGGAGTGGGTGACGCCGGAGCAATCGCCGATAACGTACAAGCCCTCGTGGCGGGTTTCGAGATTTTCGTTGATCTCGACCTCCATGTTATAGAACTTGACCTCGACACCGTAGAGCAGGGTATCGTCGTTCGCCGTGCCGGGTGCGACCTTATCGAGGGCGTAGATCATTTCGATGATGCCGTCGAGGATGCGCTTGGGGATGACCAAGCTCAGGTCGCCGGGGGTGGCGGCGAGGGTGGGGGTAACGTAGCCTTCTCGAATACGATCGTTGTTGCTGCGGCGGCCACGCACCAGATCGCCGAAGCGCTGGACGATAACGCCGCCGCCGAGCATATTGGAAAGGCGCGCGATGGATTCGCCGGCGCCGTTGGAGTCCTTAAAGGGCTCGGAGAAGT
>JAZKZU010000270.1:0-3654 GCA_045612825.1 Eubacteriales bacterium | reverse complement strand
AACGGTTTTACCGCCGGTATTGGGGCCGGTGATGACCAAGGTATCATACTCGTCGCCCAAGGCAATATCGACAGCCACCACCCGATCAGCGGGGATGAGGGGGTGACGGGCACGGCGCAGTTCAACCACGCCGTCATCGTTAAGCGAAGGCTTCGAACCCCGCACCGCCACGGCATATTTGGCCTTGGCAAAGAGGAAATCGAAAAGCATTAAAATGTCGTAATCTTCTTCCAGCAGGTCATACTGAGAAGCGGCCAGCGCCGAGAGATCCTGCAAAATGCGCTCGATTTCGTGCTGTTCTTTGCCCTCAAGCAAACGGATCTCGTTATTGGCCTCAACCACGGCCGACGGCTCGATAAAGAGGGTTTGACCCGAGGCCGACACATCGTGCACCAGACCGCTGACCTCGCCCTTATGCTCGGCCTTGACCGGCACGACGAAACGGCCGGAACGCTGGGTGATGACCGGCTCTTGCAAGACTTTTTGATATTTATTGGAATGGATTAACTTATTGAGCGCTTCCCGCACACGGCCGGAGGCGTTTTGTTTTTTGCGGCGGATGGCGTACAGCTCGTCCGAGGCGGTGTCCAGCACCTCGCCCTCGGCGTTAAAGGAGCGGCGAATGCGGTCTTCCAGCACCTTTTCGGGGCGCAGACGGTCAAAATAATCGTCCAGCACGGTGGCTTCCTCACCACGGTAGGCACGCAGGCGGCGGGCGGCGTCCAGAACACGGGCCACACTGTAAAGTTCCTGCGCACTCAGCAGACCCGACACACGGATGCGGCGAAACAGGTCGGCCAGATCGGGCAGATGGGTCATGGTGAAAGTGCCCTTGAGATTATACAGATGCAGGGCGGCCTCGGTATAGTCGAGCCATTCCTGCGCCGTAATGAGATCGTCGGTAGGGCGCAACTGTAAACATCGGGCACGCCCGCCGTCGGTTTCGGCATGGTTGGCCAGATGCTCGGTGATCTTATCAAATTCGAGTAATTTCAGGCTTTTTTCGTCGGTCATATGTACCTCAAAGAAGTGTTCTTAAAAATTCCAGTGTTTTGGGACGCAGATCGGTTTGTGCGAGCAGATATCGTTCCGAAAAGGCGGCCAGTTCGGCCTGCGTTTGGGGCGAGGCCGAAAAAGAGAAGATCCGCTCGGTCGGCAAAAAGAAAATTTGATTTAATGTATCGAGTGCCGTTTGCGAGAGCGGCACCACCGTTTCGGTACGGGTCGGCACGGCCATACCCTGCACGATATCCACACCGACGGCGTTCTCACATTCCAGATCGGGCATATAGCCCTCACAGGCGGCCACCCGCAACTCAAACACGCATTTGCAAAGGGCGGGGGCGAGTTTGAGTTTGGTCATGGCGTACAAGCAGTTGAGCAGGACACGGAGCAATTCCTCGTCACCCTCCCCTTCCTGTGCCACGGCGGCGGCAATCTCGGCCATGTACTGGGCGCAGGCAAGGGCGGTGACGTCGTTTCTTAACTCAAAAAAGAGCTCCTTGATGTCGGCCGAATCGACCACATAACGGTCGGCCTGCTTAAAGAGAACGAAAGAAGCGTAGCAAAACTGCCCCGATGCCGCACACAAGGCACTTTTGAGGGAGGCGGCGCCACGGGCGACCGCCGCCAATCGGCCATGCTCACGGGTGAGCAGCAGGAGCAGTTTACTGTTTTTTCCGTTGTCGTAGGTGCGAAGAACGATCGCATCAGTTTTTATGTGCATCTTTTCCGCTTTCCGATCTCTGTTTCTCGGCCTGTTTATAGGACAGATAATCCGCTACCCGACCGCTTTTTTCAAACTGTTTCCAAAGGTCTTTTTCCATGATATTCACCTCATACATAGTGTAGGCAAATGGATTGAAAAAAGACAAGGTAAATTATTCTAAACCAAATCCCAACGACCGTAACGCACGGGGATCGTTGCGCCAATCGTCACGCACCTTGACCCAGGTTTGCAGATTGACTTTGTAGCCAAAATATTCCTCAATCTCCTTGCGCGCGGCGGTGGCAATGGCCTTGATCTTCTCGCCGCCCTTGCCGATGATAATGGCCTTGTGGGACTCCTTCTCGCAAATGATATTCACATCAATATCAATCACGTCATTATCCCGCTGACCCATGCGGTAAACCTCAACCGCTACCCCGTGAGGCACCTCTTCCGACAGGGAGAGCAAAATCTTTTCCCGAATGATCTCGGCGCAATATTCGCCGTCGCCCGTTTCGGTGGTCATATCCTCGGGATAATAGGCGATGCCCTCGGGGATCAGCTTCCACAATTCTTTTTCTAAAATGCCGAGCCCCTTTTTGTTGCGGGCGCTCATCGGCACGACCGCATCAAACTCATGCAACGCCGAAAATACGGCAATCGTTTCCATAATCTTGGGCTTGTCCTTAACTTGATCAACCTTATTGATGACCAAAATACTCTTTTGACCGGCCGCTTGTATGCCCTTGATGATCTTTTCTTCTAAGGGCGATACACCCTTCTTGACGTTGACCACCAAAATAACCACGTCGGTATCGGCGGTGGCCTCGTCGGCCGTCTTATTCATGGTTTGCCCCAAGGCGTTATGGGGGGTATGCACACCGGGGGTATCAATGAAAACGACCTGCCGATCCCCCTCGGTACGGATGCCGACCACCTTGCCCCGTGTCGTTTGGGAACGGGGGGACACGATGGCCAACTTTTCGCCCATCAGCGCATTCAGCAGGGTAGATTTACCAACGTTGGGCAAACCCGCAATCGATACAAAACCCGAATATTTAATCTCCACTTTTGACCTCCAGCCCCATACGGCGCATCACTTCGGTCTGCTTATTTCTCATGATTTTCTCATCCATCTCGCTGTCCACATGGTCATAGCCGAGCAGATGCAGAATGCTATGGCAGGTCAGATAGGCCAGTTCCCGATCAAAGCCATGACCGAAGGTATCGGCCTGCTCCTTGGCACGGCGGGCACAGATCACCACATCGCCCAGCAACACCACGCCCGTATCCAGATCGGTACTGCCGTCGGGGAAGGAGAGCACGTCGGTGACAGCATCCACGTTGCGGAACTGCCCGTTGAGTTCACGGATCTTGCTTTCATCCACCACGGCCACCGATACTTCACAGGTACGGTCGAACTCCTCTAACAGGAGCGTTTCGTTGATGGCTTCCCGAATGACCTTCTTTTCATCCGCCCCGATGGGCATATCTTTTTGTTCGTTGACAAATCCGACAGTTACTTTCATTTGTTCTTTCTCGCTTTCGCTTTCTCGTATTTTTCGTAGGCATCGATGATCTGTTGAACCAGCGGATGCCGTACCACGTCCTTACTGCTTAAGTGCCGCACGGCAATCCCCTCAATGCCCGACAAGACCTTAACCGCCTCGGTCAGGCCCGAGGGGGCGGAATGAGGCAGATCGGTCTGTGTACTGTCGCCGGTAATGACCACTTTGGAATTAAACCCGAAACGGGTAACAAACATTTTCATCTGCTCAGGGGTGGTGTTCTGCGCCTCATCAAGGATAATGAAGCTGTCGTCGAGTGTCCTTCCTCGCATATATGCAAGGGGCGCTACCTCTATATTGCCTCTCTCAAGGTATTTATTGAAATTCTCTGCACCAAGCATATCAAAGAGCGCATCGTAAAGGGGACGGAGATATGGG
>JAZKZU010000269.1:0-3289 GCA_045612825.1 Eubacteriales bacterium | reverse complement strand
CCCATAAGGAAAACCCCCTGGAACTGCTGGACGATAAAAAGCGTTACCTGGTTGGCGCCGGTATCAATACCCGTGACTATGCTACCCGTATCCCCGCTCTGCTGGATGCTGGTGTAGACGTGCTGGTCATTGACTCCTCCGAGGGCTTCTCCGAGTGGCAGAAGCGCACCATCGCTTGGATCCGCGAGAACTACGGCGAGACCGTTAAGGTCGGCGCAGGTAACGTGGTGGATGCCGCAGGCTTCCGCTTCCTGGCCGAGGGCGGGGCTGACTTCATCAAGGTCGGTATCGGCGGCGGCTCTATCTGCATTACCCGTGAGACCAAGGGTATTGGCCGTGGACAGGCTACGGCGCTGATCGAGGTTTGCGCGGAGAGAGATCGTTATTTCGAAGAAACCGGCATTTACGTTCCGGTTTGCTCGGATGGCGGTATTGTATACGATCATCATATTACCTTGGCTTTGGCCATGGGTGCCGATTTCGTTATGCTGGGCCGTTACTTTGCCCGCTTTGACGAGAGCCCGACCAACAAGGTCAATATCGGCGGCACCTACTATAAGGAATATTGGGGCGAAGGCTCCAACCGTGCCCGTAACTGGATGCGTTACGATCTGGGCGGCGATAAGAAGCTTTCTTTTGAAGAGGGTGTCGATTCCTACGTGCCTTATGCCGGTACGCTGAAGGATAACGTAGCCCTGTCTTTGAGCAAGGTGCGCTCGACCATGTGCAACTGCGGTGCGTTGTCCATTTCCGAATTGCAGCAGAAGGCGAAGTTGACCCTGGTTAGTGCTACCAGTATTGTTGAGGGTGGCGCTCACGACGTGATCCAGAAAGAGAAAAGCACGGCACTGAAATAAACAAAAAAATAAATTGTTTACATGAGTGTGTCTTGACAGTGATTGGCTTTCGTTGTATACTAATCATTGTGAAAAATTAGTCGTTTTTTGTGACTGACGGAAGATTTGTGGAGCACCACAGAGGATCAAAAAACGAGCATAAATGCCGACCGTCTGGGCGCACTTTTCTTGGATGAGATTAGTGCGCCCTTTTTATTGTTTTTGGAGGAGAAACTCATGAAAAAAGTAGGAATTGTAATGGGAAGCGACAGTGATCTGCCGATCATTGAGAAGGCAACCGACACTTTGGCTGCTCTCGGCATCCCGTTTGAGGTTCACGTATATTCGGCGCACCGTACGCCCGAGCAGGCCCGTGAGTTTTCGGTCAATGCCCGTGCCAACGGGTTTGGTGTGATGATTGCGGCGGCCGGTATGGCGGCACATCTGGCGGGGGCTGTAGCGGCCAACACCACGTTGCCGGTTATCGGTATTCCCTGTAAGTCGTCCAATCTGGACGGCATGGATGCGTTATTGTCTACCGTTCAGATGCCGCCCGGAATTCCGGTGGCGACGGTGGCTATTAACGGGGGCGTGAATGCGGCGCTGCTTGCAGCGCAGATCCTTGCGGTTGAAGATGCGGAGTTGGCGGAAAAGTTAGATGCCAAGCGTGTGGCCGATGCGAAGAAAGTCCTTGAAAAGGACGCTATGATTACTGCTAAATATAATTGAGAATAAAGGAGAATGACCATGGAAAAGAAGGAAATGCTGTACGAAGGAAAAGCCAAGCGTGTGTATGCGACCGATATGCCTGAGGTATTGTTGGTATCTTATAAGGATGATGCTACGGCTTTTAACGGTTTGAAGAAGGGTACGATTGCCGGTAAGGGTGCAATCAACAACCGTGTGACCAACTACATGATGAAGCAGTTGGAAAAAGAGGGTATTCCTACCCATTTCGTTGAGGAGCTTTCCGAGCGTGATACCTTGGTTAAGAAGGTTACCATCGTTCCGCTGGAGGTTATTATCCGTAACATTTCGGCCGGTTCATTTGCCAAGCGCTACGGCGTTGAGGAGGGCATTGTTTTTGCCGAGCCTACCATTGAGTTTTCTTATAAGAATGATGATCTGGGCGATCCGCTGATCAACGATTATCATGCTTTGGCTCTCGGTTTGGCCACCAAGGCTGAGATTGAGACCATTAAGAACATGGCGTTCAAGACCAATGAGGTAATGAAGAAATTCTTTAAGAACCTCAACGTGGATCTGGTTGACTTTAAGTTGGAGTTTGGTCGTTTGTCTGACGGCACGATCGTGTTGGCTGATGAGATTTCGCCCGACACCTGCCGTTTCTGGGACAGCGATACTCATGAGAAACTGGATAAGGATCGTTTCCGCAGAGATCTGGGTAACGTGGAAGATGCTTATCAGGAAATGATGAAGCGTATTTTAGGCGAATAAATCCGGAGGCAATACCATGGGTGGATATTTTGGTGCAGTCTGCCGAGGGGATGCGGTGGAGGATGTCTTTTTCGGGGCAGACTATCATTCGCATCTGGGTACCCGCCGTGGCGGTATGGCGGCGTACGACAAGGAGATCGGACTGCAGCGGGAGATTCATAACATTGCAAAATCTCCTTTCCGCACAAAATTTGAACATATTTTTGAGGATATGAGCGGTACGGCCGCTATCGGTTGTATCAGTGACTATGATCCTCAGCCGCTTCTGATCCGGTCGGGCATGGGCACCTTTGCCATCTGTGTGATCGGTACGGTGAACAATGCGCAGGAATTGATTGACACCTATCTGGAAGACGGTGGGCACTTTGACGCCATGACGGGCGGTCGGGTTAATGCAACGGAACTGATTGCTTCGCTCATCAGCCAGAAGAAGGATTTTACCGACGGTATCCGTTTCGTGCAGGATATTGTGGAAGGCACGGCGGCGGTACTGATTTTGACCGATACCGGTTCGATCATTGCGGCCCGCGATAAGGTTGGCCGCCTGCCGATGCTTATTGGTAAGCGTGAAGACGGTTATTGCGTATCCTTCGAATCCTTTGCCTACAAGAAATTGGGCTACGATGACGAGAAGGAACTGGGCCCCGGTGAGATTGTGGAGTTGACCTGCGATAGCATGCGTCAATTACAGGCGCCCGGCAAGAAGAAGCGGATATGTTCGTTCCTGTGGAGCTATTACGGCTATCCGACCTCGACCTATGAAGGGGTTAACGTGGAGATCATGCGGTACCGTAACGGGCAGATCATGGCTCGGAGTGACAAGGCGTTAGGCAATACGGAAGGTGTGGATTATGTTGGCGGTGTGCCCGATTCGGGAACGCCCCACGCCATTGGCTATGCCAATGAGAGCGGAATTCCCTTTGCCCGTGCCTTTATCAAGTATACCCCGACTTGGTCCAGAAGTTTTACCCCTACCATGCAGGCAAGTCGGATCG
>JAZKZU010000268.1:0-2381 GCA_045612825.1 Eubacteriales bacterium | reverse complement strand
GGGCGGGCACAACCGATTGCAGGCATAGGCGTAGGCCCTCGGTCACGGCGGCAGAGAAGCGTTCGGGCATGAGCAGCAGAGCAAAGACAAAGGCGGCGATGAGTAAGACGGTCAAGAATTTTTTCAGCATTTCTTATCCTTCCTTTCTGCTAACAATCTATTCATTTGCATAGACTTTTAGAAAAGGAGGGATATGCGGTGAAAAAACGAAAGCTGTTTCTCGACCTGCCGTCTACCATTGTCGGGCAGGAGCCGCTGATCGAGTTGCACGGTTCTCACGACATGGTCGTGGACGGGTGTTGCGGGGTGCTTATTTACGATGAGTGTTTGGTGAGGCTGGCGCTCAAAAAGACGGTGCTTTCCATCAGCGGCACGCAACTGACCTTGGCTCATCTGACTCCTACCTGCGCCTCGGTGTCGGGGCAGATACAAAGCATAACATTCGGAGAGTGACATGAAGGGAATTCGTTTTGTGCGCGGCTGGGTTCGCTTATCGGTGAGCGGCGACTTTGCCGAGCGTTTTTATAATTTACTCATTCAGCAGGGATTACAGCCCTACGATATGTGCCGTACCGAGGACGGACGGATGGAACTGGCCCTGCCTCGGCGGCAGTTTTGCCGGATTCGCACCGCTCGCCGTATGGCGGGGGTGCATATTGCCGTTCTGGATAAAGGGGGGTTACCTAAAACCGTCCGAAAATACCGCAAACGCTGGGGGTTGGTCATCGGGGCGGGCTTGGCGCTTATTTTCGTTTTCCTGATGTCGGGGTTTGTGTGGAGCATCCGCTTTGAGGGGGAGGTAAAAGATGAGCAATTACTCCTGTCGGCGCTCAGAGAGGAAGGGTTGTTCGAGGGGTGCTGGCGTGGGCGAGTGGATGCCGACGAGGTGGAGTCCCGCTTGATGAGCGGGGATCTCGGGCTGTCCTTTGTATCGGTCGTGTTCAAGGGGAGCGTGGCGCAGGTGCAGATCGTTTATGAGAAGCCCAAGCCCGAAATGCTCTCCACCGAGCCTTGCAATCTGGTGGCCGATTGCGACGGGGTGATCACCTATATGATGGTCAAAGAGGGCGTGCCCGTCGTGCAGGCGGGCGATGCGGTGCAGGCGGGGGAACTGCTGGTATCGGGCATCTTTGATTCGGAAACGGTGGGCATCCGCAAGGTGCACGCACAGGGGCAGGTATACGCCCGAACCTCCCAAACGTTACGGGTGGAAATGCCCTATCAGACGGTGGAGTGTCGGCGTACCGGCAAAATTCGACGGAAATTCACCCTAAAGATCTTTAATTTTTCAATAAATTTGTATTTTGGGGGTGGAATTCCGTATGCTATTTATGATAAGATAGAAACAGTGACCGATGCCCATATCGGGGAGTTTGTTCTCCCCCTTTCGGTGATCACCCATACCTATTACGAAAAAGAGGAGATTACGGTAACGGTGTCGGCCGAGCAGGCACAGGCGGCCGCCGAGCAAATGCTGGAAATGCAGGAGTGGCAGGAGTTTTTCGGTTGTGAGTATGTCTGTACCGATAAGAGTGTTACCCATGGTGACGGCATGGCCGTGGCGCAGGGGGAATACATACGGGTGCGGGATATTGCCCGATCGGTGCCTATTGAATGAAAGGAAGTATACTTGTTTGGAGCAAAGTATGGCGATCAGCGCTTCTCGTGCCGCCGATATTTTCGGGGCGGGGGATGCCAATATCCGAAAAATTGAAGAGAAATTCGGCGTCGTTGTTGTCAACCGTGGCGAGGAACTCAAGGTGACGGGCGAGGCGGCGGCCGTGGAAGCGGCCATGCAGGCTATCCGTGCGCTATCGGTGATGGCGGGCAAGGGCGATATTGAGGAACAGCAGGTCAACTACGTTACCGATATGGTGGCCGATAAGGCCGACGGCTATCTGAAATTTTTGGATAGTGACTGTATTTTCATTACCGCTTCGGGCAAGCCCGTCAAGGCCAAAACCCAAGGTCAGCAGGAGTACGTGGATGCCATCAACGGCTCTACCGTAACCTTAGCCATCGGCCCTGCCGGTACGGGCAAAACCTATCTGGCCGTGGCGTTGGCGGTGCGGGCCTTGCGCAATAAGCAGGTGCAACGCATCATCATTACCCGTCCGGCCGTGGAAGCGGGGGAGAAGCTCGGCTTTTTGCCGGGAGATTTGCAGGAAAAGGTAGACCCGTATCTGCGTCCCCTTAACGATGCGCTTATGGAAATGCTGGGCGGTGAGAACTACCGCCGTTACGTGGAAAAGGGTGCCATTGAGGTAGCCCCGCTGGCCTATATGCGCGGGCGTACGCTGGACGACAGTTTTATTATTTTAGACGAGGCCCAGAACACCACCCCTGAGCAGATGAAAATGTTTGTTACCCGTTTCGGGTTT
>JAZKZU010000267.1:0-1773 GCA_045612825.1 Eubacteriales bacterium | reverse complement strand
ATGTCAAAGTGCCCGAAGGCACGGTCGTGCGGGAAGCCGAAAGCGGTAAGGTCATTGTCGATATGTCGGGAACCGACCGTTTTGTGGTCGCCCACGGCGGCAAGGGCGGCTGGGGCAACGAAAGCTTTGCCAATGCCGTGCGCCAAGCCCCTCGCTTTTCCAAAGCCGGCCGTCCGGGTGAGGAACTGGATCTGATTCTGGAACTGAAACTGATCGCCGATATCGGGCTTGTGGCCATGCCCAATGCCGGAAAAAGTACGCTGTTATCGGTGATTTCGGCCGCTCGTCCCAAGATTGCCAACTATCCTTTTACTACCTTGGTTCCCAATCTCGGCGTTGTTCGGGCAGGGGAGGAGGCCTCTTTTGTGGTGGCCGATATTCCGGGGTTGATCGAGGGTGCGGCTGACGGTGTCGGGCTCGGTATCCGCTTTTTGCGCCATGTTGAGCGGTGCCGTCTGCTTGTGCACATGGTCGATATCGCTTCTACCGAAGGGCGAGATCCCATTGATGATTTTGAGAAGATCAATGCGGAATTGGCCAAGTACAGCGAGAAATTGGCGGCGAAGCCGCAGCTGGTCGTCGGTAATAAGGTGGACGCCATCTATGACGAGGAGTTGGCCGATCGTTTTCGTGCCTATGTCAAGGAACATGGCTATGAATATATGGAGATTTCGGCCGCTACCCGTACGGGCATTGATGAGTTGATTTCCTTTATGTGGGAGAAACTCAAGGATCAGCCCGAAATGGAGATATTTGAAGCCGAATACGTGCCGCAGATGGATGAAGAGCCTAATAAGACGGTTCGCATCGAGCGGGACGGTGATACCTTCTTCGTGGAAGGGAAGTGGCTGATTCGTGTGATCAATTCCACGAATTTTGACGATTATGAATCGGTTTCCTTCTTTGAAAAGAATCTGACCGAAGCGGGCGTGTACGCCGCTTTAGAGGAGGCCGGAATCCAAGACGGAAATACGGTCGATATCTACGGCATACAATTCGATTATATGAAATAAAGAAAAGCAGAGAGTCATTCTCTGCTTTTTCTTTGCCATAAACCATGCGTGCCGTGCATAGGATTAAAATAATGGATTTTTTTGAAAAATTCATCAAAAAAGTATTGTAATTCGTTGTCGATACTTGTATAATGGTAGCATATTTTTTTTGCGAGGTGTATAAAAATGTCTTTTAAGAGTGAATATCTCAAGCAGGTATACGAAAACGTTGTCAAGCGTGATCCTGATCAGCCCGAATTCCATCAGACCGTTAAGGAAGTGCTGGAATCCCTCGAGCCGGTCATCGAGAAGCGCCCCGACATCGTAAAGGCCGGCATTGTTGAGCGCATGGTTGAGCCCGAGCGCACGATTGTTTTCCGTGTTTCTTGGGTGGATGACAACGGCAACGTGCAGGTCAACAGAGGTTACCGTGTGCAGTTCAACTCGGCCATCGGTCCTTACAAGGGCGGCCTGCGTTTCCATCCTTCGGTTAACCTTTCCATCATGAAATTCCTTGGCTTTGAGCAGACCTTCAAGAACTCCCTGACCACCCTTCCCATGGGCGGCGCCAAGGGCGGTTCCGACTTTGATCCGAAGGGCAAATCGGATGCTGAAGTTATGCGTTTCTGCCAGAGCTTTATGACCGAGCTGCATAAGCACATCGGTCCGGATACCGACGTGCCGGCCGGCGATATCGGCGTAGGTGCTCGTGAAGTTGGCTATATGTATGGCCAGTATAAGCGTCTGCAGAATGCCTTTGAAGGCGTGCTCACCGGTAAGG
>JAZKZU010000266.1:0-1655 GCA_045612825.1 Eubacteriales bacterium | reverse complement strand
CTTGCGTCACGTAGTTGCCGCCTTCGTGTACCGCCTGATCCATCTGGGTCATAAGCGAGGACAGGGCGCGGTAACTGTACCGGCCCGACAGGGGCAACAGGTTATCCCCCTCGGTTTCCCAGCCGCCGTCAAAATGCACATAGAGGTACTTGGGGCAATCGCTGGGAATAGGGCCGCTGTGAAGGGCACCCTTTTCCTGAATGTAGTATTCGCCGGCGTGAACCTCAATGTCCCGATCGTTCTCGTTGAAGCGCAGAACCCCCTCGAAAACCAGCAAGAGCACGTGAGACGAGCAAATGCGGGAGACGTGACATTCATTTGGCGCAAAATAGCGGAAGGATGCGCTGCAGTAGGAAATCGGTTTATCCAAGTTAATTCCAATCATCATTCATCACCATGAACAGTTTACAATATTCGGGCGATTTTGTCAACAGGCAGACAGGGTGATATCCGCAATACAATTAGATGAATATGGCAATTTATCCGCCTGAATTCGGGCGGCTATGTTATTACGAAAAGTGCGGCCTATGACTTAAAAAATGGGGCATTTAAGAAAATTTGTCGATAATCTCAGCATAAATGATGGTGAATCGCCGTATGGCTTGACAATGCCTTTTTGCCAATGTAAACTGTAAACAGACCCTTTCGAAAGGAATACGAAAAATGAAACTCGAAGATATGACCATTGAACAAAAACTGGGTCACGTATTTTGCGTGCGTGGCTTTAACCATCCGGACGATCTGACCTTTACGCTGGAAATGATCGAAAAGAAGGCATTGGGCGTGGTTCAGGTGCCCTTTACCGATCTTTCGGTTGTGAATGCGGTGCGGGAAGCCGCCGATTATCCGCTGGTGATTATCAATGATACCGAGCAGGGCTGGCCGCCCTCTGAGTTGCCTAAAACGCAGTTGATGTCGTTGGGCGCTTGCGATGATGATGAGGCGTTGCGTGTGTATGTGCGCGCCGTTGTCAGCGAGTCGCAAAAGGCGGGTCTTAACGCCACGTGGGGGCAGATTGCTGATATCTGCCGTGGCGATGCGCCCTGCAGCGTTTACCGCAAGTTGTCCGATGATCCGCACAAGGTTGCCCGTCAATTAGAAGTGCTTTACACTGAAATGCTCAAGCATCACTTTATGCCTTGCGCCAAGCATTACCCCGGTTCGAGCGAAGATCCGATGGATACTCACATGGCTGAGGGCCTGTCCTATTTGACCGAGCAGGAGTTGATGGATTTTGACCTGATCCCCTATAAGCATCTGCTGAGCAAGGGCTTGTTGCCTACGATCATGGTCAATCATACCAAGTATGTAAATATCGATCCCGATTACCCCGCATCTCTCTCTAAAAAGGTTATTGATATTATTCGCCGTATGGGCTTTGACGGGGTATGCTATACCGATTCCTTTGCCATGATGGGCATTTTGCAGAAGTTTGGCGAGGAGAACGTTTACGGCATGGCGATTGCCGCCGGTAACGACGTGGTACTGCCCAACTTCCGCAACCCCATGCGCCAGTGCTTCGAGATGCTCAAGAAAAACTATGAGGACGGCATGATCAGCGAGGATCGCCTGAATGAGGCGGTACGCCGTGTGATGGCGGCGCAGGAGTTTGTTTCTCAGCAGGACGGTATTTGTCCCTTTAGCGAGGCGGATCG
>JAZKZU010000265.1:0-1877 GCA_045612825.1 Eubacteriales bacterium | reverse complement strand
TGGAGTTTTTGGTGGGTACTTCGCTGCGCAACAACCTCTATAATTTAGGGGTAGAGGATGATTTTCGCGATGTCCTTAAGGGACAGGGTTTTGATATTGAAACGCTTTACGACTTAGATCCCGATGCCGGTTTGGGCAACGGTGGTTTGGGGCGTTTGGCGTCCTGTTATCTGGATAGTTTGACGGGGGAGGATATGCCGGCTACCGGGTTTTCGATTCGGTATGAGTTTGGCATATTCAAACAGAAGATTATCGACGGATGGCAGATGGAATTCCCCGATAACTGGCTGGAGCGGGGAGAGGTTTGGTTACAGCCCCGTGCTGATGAGAGTTATGAGGTGAAATTCGGCGGCAAGGTCAGCGAATGGGTGGACAATGGCCAGTTCCGTGTGGCGCACACCGATTATCAGAGTGTGACGGCGATGCCGTACGATATGTATATTTCGGGCTATAACTGCAAGGCGGTCAATAAGTTGGTGCTTTGGAGTGCCAAGTTGCCCTCCTTTGATATGCCGGCGTTTTCCCGTGGTGAGTATGTGCGGTCGTTGGAGCAGAACACGATGGCGGAGGTTATTTCCAAGGTTTTGTATCCGGCGGACAATCACGTTGAGGGAAAGCGGTTGCGCTTAAAGCAACAGTATTTGTTGGTTTCCGCATCCTTGCAGAGTATTCTGGCCAAGCACATCAAGAAGCATGGAACGCTGGATAATCTGGCTGATTTTGTGGCCATTCATATTAACGACACCCATCCGGCCTTGTGTGTGCCGGAGTTGATGCGCCTGCTGATGGATGAGCGTGGCTATTCGTGGGATGAGGCGTGGAGTATTGCGCAAAAGACCTTGTCTTACACCAATCACACGGTTATGAGCGAGGCGCTGGAGCGCTGGAGTGAGTGGTTGTTCGAGGAGCAGTTGCCCCGTATTTATGCCATTACCAAGGAGATCAACCGTCGGTTGGTGGAGCAGTTGCGGGCCTTTTACCCGAACGATCCGGCCAAGATCAATTATATGGCGGTGATCGGGGATGGTGAGGTGCGCATGGCCAATTTGTGTCTGGCTTGCTGTCACACCATCAATGGCGTGTCGAAACTGCATTCGCAGATTTTGACCGACAGTATTTTCCATGACTATTACGTAATGAAGCCCGATCGGTTCTGTAACGTGACCAACGGCATTGCCTATCGGCGTTGGTTGTGTCAGGCCAATCCTGAGCTTGCCGAGTATCTGAAAAAGACGATTGGGACGGGCTTTCTCAAGGATGCTTCGCAGTTGGAAAAACTGTTGGAGTATCAGGACGATAAGAACGTTTTGTCCGATCTGGCACGCATTAAGCAGAACAATAAGCGCAGACTGGCTTCGTACATTGCCGAGAAGAACGGCATTTATGTGGATACTTCGTCGGTATTTGATATTCAGATTAAGCGGTTGCATGAGTACAAGCGGCAGTTACTCAACGTGTTGCAGATTTTGTATATGTATCAGCACATCAAGAATCATCCGCATGAGGAGTTTATGCCCCGCACCTATATTTTCGGGGCTAAGGCATCGGCGGGATATGATTTGGCCAAGCAGATTATCAGCTTGATTTCGGCCGTGTCGAATCTGCTCAATTCCGATCCGGTGACCAAGGATAAGATTAAGGTGGTCTTCCTCGAAGATTACCGTGTATCGTTGGCGGAACTGATTATTCCGGCGGCCGAAATTTCCGAGCAGATTTCGATTGCGGGTAAGGAAGCATCGGGTACGGGTAACATGAAATTGATGATCAACGGTGCAGTTACCTTGGGTACGATGGATGGCGCTAACGTGGAGATCTGCGAGCAGGTAGGGCAGGAAAATATGTTCCTGTTCGGCATGAACGTGGATCAGGTGAATGAG
>JAZKZU010000264.1:0-2362 GCA_045612825.1 Eubacteriales bacterium | reverse complement strand
GATGTGTTGTCTTCCTAAGACCGCTTGGCCTCCGACTTCGATATGGAGGATCCTTACGTAACCTATCACGATGATTTTATCGAATCCGAGTGGTGGGCCTTGAAGCAGATCTACGAAAAGGGCTTGCTTTACAAGGGCTTTAAGATTGTGCCCTACTGCCCCCGTTGCGGGACTCCCCTGTCCAGCCATGAGGTGGCGCAGGGCTATAAGGACGTGAAGGAGCGTTCGGCCGTTGTCCGTTTTAAGGTTAAGGGCGAGGATGCTTATTTTCTGGCGTGGACGACGACGCCTTGGACCTTGCCGTCCAACGTGGCGCTGTGCGTCAATCCCGATGAGGAATACGTGAAGGTCAAACAGGGCGAGTACACCTACTATATGGCGGGTGCGCTGGTGGAAACGGTGCTGGGCGAGGATGCCGAAGTGCTTGACCGTTTCATGGGTAAGACCTTGGAATATAAAGAGTACGAGCCGTTGTGGAACTTTGTTTCGCCTAAAGAAAAGTGCTGGTACGTGACCTGCGACAGTTACGTTACGCTGACCGACGGTACGGGCATTGTTCACATTGCGCCGGCCTTTGGTGAGGACGATGCGCAGGTGGGTCGCAAATACGGCTTGCCGCTGGTGCAGTTGGTGGATGCCAAGGGTGAACTGACGGCCGAGACCGACTGGGCAGGTATGTTCGTTAAGGATGCCGACAAGCCCATTCTGATCGACTTGGAGAAGAAGGGTCTGCTCTTCTCGGCGCCTGTTTTTGAGCATAGTTATCCTCATTGCTGGCGGTGCGACACGCCTCTGCTCTACTATGCCCGTGAGAGCTGGTTTATTAAGATGACGGCAGTTCGTGAGAACCTGATCCGCAACAACAATACCATCAACTGGATTCCCGAGAGCATCGGTAAGGGGCGTTTCGGCGACTGGCTGGAGAACGTGCAGGACTGGGGCTTGTCGAGAAACCGTTATTGGGGTACGCCACTCAATATTTGGCAGTGCTCCTGCGGGCATCATCATGCCATCGGTTCGATTGCTGAACTTAGAGAAATGAGCAACAACTGCCCCGATGATATTGAACTGCACCGTCCGTACGTGGATGCGGTGACCATCACCTGCCCCGAGTGCGGCGGCGAGATGCACCGTGTGCCTGAGGTTATTGACTGCTGGTTTGACTCGGGTGCGATGCCCTTTGCCCAGCATCATTATCCGTTTGAGAATCATGATAAATTTGAGGCGCAGTTCCCTGCCGACTTCATTTCCGAGGCGGTGGACCAGACCCGTGGTTGGTTCTATTCTCTGCTTGCCATTTCCACCCTGCTCTTTGACAAAGCGCCCTACCGCAACGTTATTGTGCTGGGTCACGTGCAGGACGAGAACGGGCAGAAGATGAGTAAGTCCAAGGGTAACGCTGTAGAGCCGATGGAGGCTTTGCACACCTACGGTGCAGACGCCATTCGCTGGTATTTCTACGTCAACTCGGCGCCCTGGCTGCCCAACCGTTTCCACGGCAAGGCGGTTACCGAGGGTCAGCGCAAGTTCCTCTCGACCCTGTGGAATACCTATGCGTTCTACGTTTTGTATGCCGATATTGACGGGTTTGACCCGACCAAATATGATCTGAAGTCCTGCAAACTCAGCGTTATGGACAAGTGGATTCTCTCCCGCCTGAACACCACCGTGGCGGCGGCCGATGATCACATGGCCAACTACCGCATCCCCGAGACGGGGCGTGTGCTGTCGGACTTTGTGGATGAGTTGTCCAACTGGTACGTGCGCCGTTGCCGTGAGCGCTTCTGGGTACAGGGCGAGACCGACGATAAGACGGCGGCCTACATGACCTTGTGGACGGCCCTGACGGTGTTTGCCAAGACGGCCGCTCCCCTCATTCCGTTCATGACCGAGGAGATTTATCAGAATCTGGTGATTTCGGTGGACAAGGATGCCCCCGAAAGCGTGCATTTGTGCGCCTATCCCGAGGCCGACACGGCCATGATCGATACCGATCTGGAAGAGGCAATGAAGCAGGTACTGTTGGCCGTTACCTTGGGCCGTGCCGCCCGTAACGATGCGGCCATCAAGAACCGTCAGCCCTTGCGCCGTATGTATATCAGCGGGGATAAGGCGATCGACGACGTCTATTGCGAGATCATCCGTGAGGAGCTTAACATCAAGGAAGTGGAATTCGTTTCGGATGCTTCTTCTTTCCTGTCCTACACCTTCAAGCCGCAGTTGCGTCTGCTTGGTAAGAAGCTGGGCAGTAAGCTGGGCGCCGTTCGTCAGGCGCTGGCCGACGGCGATGGCAACGCCATGAAGAAGCAGCTCGACGATACCGGTTTTGTAACTCTGGTTATCGACGGCGAGGAGATCAAGC
>JAZKZU010000263.1:0-1089 GCA_045612825.1 Eubacteriales bacterium | reverse complement strand
AAGTGCTTTTCGCACTTGGGTTTTCTTTTAGAATTCACAGTTGTGCGGGGTTCTGGGGTAGGGGATGACGTCACGGAGGTTGTCCACGCCCGTCAAATAAATGGGCAACCGCTCAAAGCCCATGCCAAAGCCCGAATGCTTACAGCCGCCGAACTTGCGCAGGTTTAAGTACCAATCCATCTCGTCGGTGGAGATACCCATATCGGCCGTGCGCTTGACCAGCAGATCGAGCCGCTCCTCACGCTGAGAACCGCCCATCAACTCGCCCGCACCCGGCACCAGCAGGTCAACCGCCGCCACCGTCTTGCCGTCGTCGTTTTGGCGCATATAGAAAGCCTTGATATCCTTCGGCCAATCGTATACGAAGACGGGGGACTTGCAATGGACTTCAGTCAGGTACTTCTCATGCTCCTTGGCCAGGTCCTCGCCGTGCTTGGGCTGGAATTCAAACTTCACGCCCGAATTGAGCAGGGCGTCAATGGCCTCCTCGTGGGTCATGCGGGCCGCCGTCGAGGAGAGGAAGGTGGTCAGTTTTTCAATCAGACCGCCGCCGCTGTACTTGTCAAGGAAAGCCAGTTCAGCCCGGCAGGACTCCATCACGTAGCCGATGACGAACTTGAGGAAATCTTCTTCCAGATCCATCAGCCCGTCCAGTTCCATAAAGGCCACTTCCGGCTCGATCATCCAGAACTCGGACGCATGGGTCTTGGTGTTGGAGTTCTCGGCACGGAAGGTGGGACCAAAGGTGTAAATCTTCTTGAAGGCCAGCGCAAAGGTCTCGCCCTCCAGCTGTCCCGTCACGGCCAGTGAGGCCTGCTTGCCGAAGAAATCACGGGTAAAATCGGGCTCGCCCTGAATCTTTGCCATGTCCAGCGTAGTCACGGTAAAGGTGTTGCCCGCGCCCTCACCGTCGTTGGCGGTGATCAGCGGGGTATGCACGTAAACATAGCCTCTGTCGTTGAAGTATTTATGAATGGCCATCGCCGCCTCGGAACGGACACGGAATACGGCCTGAAACAGGCGGGTACGGGGGCGCAGATAGGCAATTTCACGCAGAAACTCGATCGAATGGCGCTTGGGCTGCAAGGG
>JAZKZU010000262.1:0-7770 GCA_045612825.1 Eubacteriales bacterium | reverse complement strand
AGTACGTGGCCGGTATGGGCTTCTCTAACGTAGGCCTCGGCGTGGACCATTCGATGGCTCATACCCTGTCGGCCTATTACGATATGCCCCACGGCAAGGCCTGCGCCACCCTGCTGCCTACCGTTATGGCCTTTAACGCTCCCGCCACCGGCGAGAAGTACCATGAGATCGCCCGTGCCATGGGTGTCGAGGGTGTAGACAATATGTCGCAGGACGAGTACCGTGCCGCCGCTGTCGCCGCCGTGCAGAAGTTGGCCGAGGATGTCGGTGTCGAGTGCTCGCTCAAGGGCGTAGTTAAGGAAGAGGATGTCGCCGCCCTGTCGGCCGATGCCTTTGCCGATGCCTGCCGTCCCGGCAACCCCCGCGATATCACCGAAGCCGAAATTGCCGAACTCTACCGTTCGCTCATGTAATTTTCAGAGAACCCGACCCGTCCGTCTTTACGGACGGGTTTTTTGTCGGTTTGGATAATCAAAAAGAGAAGCAAAAGCCTTGACAAGTGCGTGGAGCCTGTGATAAGATAAATGTAATCAAATAAACCGTTGAAGCGGAAATAAAGGCAAAGATGCCCTCACAGAGAGTTCGGGTTGCTGGGAGCCGGATAGGAAACAGTTTGTCAAATGGGCCGCTGAGGGTGCAGTCAAAGGCGCAAGCCGAGTATTCTGCAACGTGTGGGCATACGTCAGTTGTCAGGGATATGTTGGTATCCCGTAAAGTGCACGGAAAATCGTGAACACAAGGTGGCACCGCGGATAAGATTTTTATTCGTCCTTGATTTTCAAGGACGATTTTTTTGTTTGGAGGACAGACTATGAAACTCAACGGCATCGATTACGAAACCTATTTTAACAACTATCCCGATAAGGACGGCTACTTCGGCAAATACGGCGGCGTATATGTCGATGATAAACTTAAAGCGGCCATGGCCGAAATCACTACGGCCTATTATTCCATCTGCCAGTCCCGCAAGTTCATTGCCGAACTGCGCCGCATCCGCACGGAATTCCAAGGCCGCCCCACCCCCGTAACCCATCTCGAGCGCCTGAGCGATGCGCTGGGTGGCAAGGTTCAGCTCTATGCCAAGCGTGAGGACCTCAACCATTCGGGCGCCCATAAGCTCAACCATTGCATGGGCGAAGCACTGCTGGCCAAGTACATGGGCAAAAAGAAGGTCATCGCCGAAACGGGCGCCGGTCAGCACGGCGTAGCACTGGCCACCGCCGCCGCCTATTTCGGGCTGGAATGTGATATTTATATGGGCTCGGTCGATATCAAAAAACAGGCCCCCAACGTGGCCCGCATGAAGATTCTGGGCGCCAACGTCGTAGAAGTTACCCATGGCCTCAAAACCTTAAAAGAGGCCGTCGATGCCGCCTTTGATGCCTATTCCAAGGAGTATAACAACGCCATTTACTGCATTGGTTCGGTGCTCGGCCCCCATCCCTTCCCCATGATGGTGCGTGACTTCCAGAGCGTCGTCGGCATCGAGGCCAGAGAGCAGTTTATTGACATGACCGGCCACCTGCCCACCTCCATCGTCGCCTGCGTCGGCGGTGGCTCCAATGCCGCCGGCCTGTTTGCCGGATTCCTCAATGACCCCGTGGATATCTACGGCATCGAGCCGCTCGGCCGCGGCCCCAAACTGGGTGACCATGCCGCCTCTCTGAAATACGGCACCGAGGGCATCATGCACGGCTTTAACTCCATCATGCTCAAGGACGAGAACGGCGAGCCTGCCCCCGTCTACTCGGTGGCCAGCGGTCTGGACTATCCCTCGTCCGGCCCCGAACACGCCTTCCTGCAGGAAATGGGCCGTGTTAAGTACGACGTGATCGACGATGAGGAAACCATCGATGCCTTCTACCGTCTGGCTCGTCTGGAGGGTATCATCCCCGCTATCGAGTCGGCACACGCCGTAGCCTACGGCATGAAACTGGCCAAAACGATGGATCACGGCTCCATTCTCATCAACCTGTCCGGCCGTGGCGATAAGGACATGGACTATGTTATTGAAAATTACGGGATCCGCTGATGATTAAACATATTATTTTATGGAAAATCAAGGACGGCGTCGATAAGACAGCCGTAGCGCAGGGCGTCAAAACGGGTTTAGAGGGCTTGGTCGGCACCGTGCCGGGGCTTCTTCGGGCACAGGTGGTGATCGGGGAGATGGACTCCTGCACCGCCGACGTCATGCTCGATTCGGCCTTCGAATCGGTGGAAGCCTTGAACGCCTATAAAACCCATCCCGCCCACGTGGCTGTGGCCGACGGGCGGGTGCGCCCCTATATGGAAGTGCGCCTTTGCATGGATTACGAGGCATAAAGAAAGCAGGAACCGTTACGGTTCCTGCTTTTTGCATATCGCCATCAAATATCCCTTTGGCGCATCGGGAAATACAAACTCCCATCCATCGGGCATCGGCTCGTCCAGCACCCGATACACGCCAATTCCCAACGCCTTACCCAAGGCCTCTTTCTTGACCCACTCCCTAAGCGGATCATCCCCGCCCAGCCGCTTGGCAAGGGCAGGCGAGAGGGGGCGGATGTGCTCCAGATCCACCCCGATCGGGCGCTCATCCCACACGGCCACCGCATACTCTCCGCTGTGCGCAATCGAGAGATACCCCCTATCGCAGATCGGCTTGCCGTTGCCATCTTTGCTCCAATCGCCCACCAATCGGCGGGCGGCCAGATCGGCGGCCACGCACAAAAGCCTTGCCTGTTTGGAGGCAAGACGGTCGCACTGCGCCTGCCGCTCACGGCTCATGGCGGCATAAGCGGCATCGTAATTCGGTATGTCGTTGGTGTGGATAATTTCGATTTTCATACCTTAACTATGGCATAAACTCTTGAAAAATGCAAGCATTTATGGTTTAATAGTAAAAAAAGACGGAGGAAATTTATGCTGTTTACCCATACCTATCCCATCCGGTCCCGCCATACCGAGGCGAAACTGGATGTCTATATTCTCGATGAAACCCACCGTCAGAAAATGAAAGCCCCCATCGAGGGCCGCCCCTTTGTGCTGGTCATCCCCGGTGGTGGGTATGCGTGGCGCAGCGCCCGTGAAGCCGAGCCCATTGCCATGCGCTTTTTGGCGACCGGCTACAATGCGGCGGTTCTGTGGTATAGCGTAGCTCCCGCCACCTTCCCCAGCGCCTTGGAGGAAGCGGCACAGGCGGTGGCGCTGATCCGTTCCCATGAGGAATGGAATGTCGGCAAGGTCTTTGCCTGCGGCTTCTCGGCCGGCGGGCATCTGACGGCCTCCCTGGGCGTGCTCTGGAACGATCCCATGCTAAGCGTAGCCACAGGGCTCGATCCGCAGTCCTATCGCCCCGACGGCGTGATCCTGTCCTACCCCGTCATCACCTCCGGCGAGAAACGGCACG
Organism: Eubacteriales bacterium; assembly: GCA_045612825.1. Classification (GTDB taxonomy): domain Bacteria; phylum Bacillota; class Clostridia; order Oscillospirales; family UMGS1783; genus CAKSHC01. Next base: position 4,379 of record JAZKZU010000262.1, on the reverse strand, counting down.
ACGGCTCCTTCCGCAACCTGCTGGGTGAGCTGTACGGGGATGAATCGGCGATGGAACAGGTGAGTCTGGAAAAACAAGTCACTGAGGACGCCGCTCCCGCCTTTATCTGGCACACTTATACCGATACGGTCGTACCTGTGGAAAATTCGCTGATGCTGGCAAGCGCCTACGCCGAAAAGAAGCGCCCGATGGAACTTCACGTATTCCCTGCCGGGCATCATGGCTTGGGCACGGCCGACAATGAAACCTTAACCAACGGCGAACCCTATAAGGAAGCGGCCGCATGGTTGCCCATGGCCATCCGTTGGATCGGCCAGCAGAAATAAAAGGAGTAGTAAAATGGGTAGAAGAGACGGAAAACGTTGTAAGAATATCGATAATATGTATACCTTGATCTCCTATATCATGGTCAAGCGTTCCGATGCCTGCAACTCGGTCACGGTGCGTATCCCCTTTAAGCCGATGCACGAGTATATTTTGAAGGCCCGTAAAGAGGGACGTAACATCAGCCACATGGCCATGGTCATGGCCGCTTGGGTGCGTGTCGTGGCTGAATTTCCGGCCATGAACCGCTTCGTGGTCAATAAAAAGGTATATGCCCATAACGATTTTGTGGCCGGCATGGTGGTTCAGCGCCCCGACGGCGCCGAAAGTACCATGAGCAAAATGCGTTTTGAACTTACCGATACCATCGATCAGGTCAACGATAAGATCAATGCCTTTGTCGAGAAAAACCGTGACGAGAACAGTAACTCCACCGATGCCTTAATGTCCACTCTGCTCAAGATCCCCGGTCTGTGCAACGTGGCGGTGGGTCTGCTCAAATGGCTGGATAAGCGTGGCTGGCTGCCCCGTGCCATTATCGACGCTTCTCCTTTCCATGCCAGCATGGTCATTTCCAATCTGGCCTCCATCCGCACCCCTCATATCTATCATCATATCTACGATTTCGGCACCATCAGCCAGATCGTCACCATGGGCACCATGGAAGACGTCGCCAAGAAGCGTGGCAATGAAATTGTACTGGAACGCTATCTGCCCTTGGGCATCGTTTGTGATGAGCGTGTCGCCAGTGGCTACGGCTACGCCAAGGCCTTCCATCGTTTGAAGGAATATCTGGCCCACCCTGAACTGCTCGAAGTCCCCCCGACTAAGGTGGTGACCGACTGATGAGTAAAAAACAAGAAGCCGAAGCCCTGTTTCTGGATGGGTGCAACTGCGCACAAGCCGTCCTGTGCGCCTTTGAAAAGGAAACGGGTCTGGATCATAAGACGGCCATGATGCTCTCGTCTTCCTTTGGCGGCGGCATGGGTCGGATGCGGGAAGTCTGCGGTGCCGTGTCGGGTATGTTTATGGTGGCCGGCCTGCTTTACGGGTACGATGAAAACAGCCCCAAGGAAGCCAAAGCCGAGCATTATGCCCTCATTCGGGATCTGGCCGAGCAGTTTAAGGAAAAGACCGGCTCCATCCTCTGTCGGGACTTGCTCGATAAGCAAGCCATCGTTGGAGGATTGCCTGCGGAGAGAACCCCCGAGTATTATCAAACCCGCCCCTGCGCCTATCTGGTGGGATTGGCCGCCGAAATTACTGGAAATTTAACCAAAAAGTGATTAAAACCGTTCACCCTTGCCGATACTGTCGGTGAAAGAGGTGAACGGTTTTGTTTCAGAAAATAGTAGCCGCCCTGTTTGTTGGGCTCATGATTACCACGGTATTTACCACCTATCAATCGGCCCGTGCCGCCGAGGAGCTGGGGGATGGGGTGTTGCGCCTGCACATTTTGGCCAACTCCGACAGCGAGACCGACCAAGCCCTCAAATTACAGGTTCGGGACGCGGTGTTGGCCTACGCCGAGCAGGAATTTACCGCCGTGGAAAACAAGGCGCAGGCCATGGCTTTAGCCGAGCGGGAATTGGAACGGTTGGAGCAGGTAGCCGAGCAGACCTTGCGGGAAAACGGATGGGAGATGTCGGTCAAAGCCTCGGTCGAAAATACCTTTTTCCCAACAAAAGTGTACGACAACGGCACCCGCCTGCCTGCTGGATTTTACGATGCTCTGCGACTGGAGATCGGTCAGGCAAAAGGGAAAAACTGGTGGTGTATCCTCTATCCCGCTCTGTGTTTCGGCGGCAGTATCGAGCAGAGTGAGCAGGCCTTGGGCGACCAAGGGGAACTGGCTACGTCCGATGCCCCTCAAATACAGGTCAAATTCAAGTTGGCTGAATGGTGGAACTCCATCGTTGCCTTTTTTGAAGCCGGATAATTCCGGCTTCTTTGTCAATGTGCGGAAATTCATAAAATACTATTGAAATTCTCTGTAAAATACGATATGATATACAGCGTAGAACTATGTCATATTGGTGGGGTTATATGAAGAAGAAAGGAATACAACTTACGGCGCTTTTGCTGATGGCTGTCATGTTGATTTGTACCGTTACCGGTAATCGGGTAACGGCGCAATCGACCAAGCGTATCGGCACCGTGACTCACGATGAAGTGCGGGTACGGGACGGCGCCGGTACGGTCGGCACCAATACGCTGGGCTTTTTATACAGCGGCGCCATCGTTACCATCTTGGATGAAACGACGGTAGGGTCTACCGTGTGGTATAAAATCAATGCGAATATATCGACGGGCAACGTCACCGGCTGGTCCAGCGGAGACTTTATCAAGATTCGTGACGTGGTGGTGGACGGTACCTATGAAGAATATCTGGCATCCCAAGGCTTCCCCGAAAGTTACTGGGACTCCTTAAGCACCCTGCACGCCATCTACCCCAACTGGCAGTTTGTAGCGGTGGAAACGGGGCTCAATTGGAACGACGTTGTGGCGGCAGAAACCAGACCGGGCGTCAAACTCGCCCATCGCTCCAGCCCCTCCTATTATATTGATTGGGACGATCCCTATATCAATACCGGACGTGACGGCTATTACTGGGTACAAGCCTCCGATAATATCATTAAATACTATCTAGACCCCCGTAATTTCCTGTCCGATCCCTATATCTTCCAGTTTGAAAGCCAGTCCTACGACCCCGACAATCATACCGTCGAAGGCGTGGAAAATATTATCGGCAATACCTTCATGAAGGCGGCTAATACCTTTGAGGCGGACGGGCAAACCTATACCCACGCCCAAGCCATCATGGAGGCGGCAAAGGTGTCGGGCGTCAGCCCGTTGCATCTGGCATCCCGTATCCGTCAGGAACAGGGTACCTCCGGTTCGGTTCTCTCCTTTGGCGAGGTGTCCGGCTACGAGGGCTATTATAACTATTTCAATTACGGCGCCTATCCCGATAACGGCAACAGCTCCTTGGTTAACGGCGCCATCTATGCCAAAAACGTGTCGAGCACCTATTTTGGTCCGTGGACCAATCCCTTGCGCGCCATCAAAGGCGGCTCGATGCTATTAGGTAAAAACTATATCAACATCGGGCAGGACACCGTGTATTTCCAATGCTTTAACGTGGTATACAAGCCCTCCCTTTACGGGCATCAGTATATGACTAACGTGCAGGTCGGCGAAACCGAATCGCAAACCCTGCGCAACGCCTATACCGATGCGGAACGTCAAAACTCCTCCATTGTCTTTAAGATTCCCGTGTATCACAATATGCCGGCCACCCCTTGCACCAAGACCGGCGAAGAAGCGGTCAGCGTAAAGACCGATTATATGCTCTCCGGCGATCGGGTATCGGGGATCGCTCTGGGCACCGATGCCGCAACTCTGCTCGGTAAGATCACCGTCACGGGCGGTACGGCCGCTCTGTATACCTCGTCGGGCGCAGCCAAAACCGGCGGCGCTGTAGTTACCGGCGATATTCTCAAGATCAGGAAGAACGACGGCAGCGATTATGCCACCTATCACGTCGTCTTGTGGGGCGACGTCAATGGGGACGGAAATATCAACAGTGCCGATGCCTTAACCGTACAGTTGTACATGGTCGGGCGTAAATCGGTCAGCGGCGCCTATCTAACGGCGGCAGACGCCAGCGGCGACGGTAAGGTCAACAGCGCCGATGCCTTGAAGATCCAGTTGCACGTCGTAGGGCGTTCTTACATCAATCCAGTGAGGTAGCAGAATGAAGAAGTTAAAGAGTGTAATCGGCATCCTTTTGATCGGTTTGTTGGTCTGCGGTTTGTCGGTTGGCGTATTTGCGGCAAGCGTGTCCACCTCGATTGGCGGTACCACCAGCGTCACCGTCGGTCAGTCCTTTACGGTCAGCGTCGCCTTCCGTGGCAGCGGCGCGAATATCGGCGCCTTGGATGCCAACATTAGTTATGATACCTCGAAATTAACCTGCACCGCCATCAACGCCCCCTCAGGGGCGCAGGCATGGGATGCGGGCGGCAATATTAAGGTGTCCTATTCGAATATGG
>JAZKZU010000261.1:0-5035 GCA_045612825.1 Eubacteriales bacterium | reverse complement strand
TATGGTTTACCGAAGGGTTTAATCGCCATCCGCATCTGGTATTTGGCCAGCCTCTGCCGTTAGGCATGGGGGGCGAGCGTGAAACGTTAGATATGCGCATGCATGAGGAAATCGATGGCGAAATCGTGGTCGCTCAGATTAACGAACACCTTCCGAACGGTATCCGTGTCGTTGATGCCGCGCCGCCCGTTTACCCGCATAAAGATATTTGCTTTGCTCGATACATTATGATTCTGGATGCAAAATACGAGGATGTTTTCGCTGAATTTTGGGCGGCCGAGTCCATTATGTCCCAAAAGAAAACGAAACGTGCGGTTATTGATCTGGATTTGAAAAAGGAAGTTCAGAACTTATCTTTTTATGCTCAAGACGGCCAACTGATTATTGAGGCGGTCATGCCTTGTTCCAACGCCTGCTCGATCGGTCCTGCGGTATTGCTTTCGGCGTTCAAGGAGAAGATAGGCGAAGAGGTCTTTTGCTATAGTACCCGCAAGGGCTTTATATTGGATGACAGAAAAGATTTTCGGTAATGAAAACACCCTGCTCAGCTGAGCAGGGTGTTCTTTTATAGAATAATGCAAATCAGGCCATCGCTGCCTTCATTAATGATGCGTTCCAGCGTTTCTTTGTATTTGCATCTGGCCTCGTCCGGCATGTTGTATAGCTTACTGCGCAGCCCGTCATTGACAAGATCATACAGAGAACGGCCAAAGATATCGGTATCCCATACGGTTGCGGGTGCGTCTTTAAATTGCTGCAATAAATGGGAGGCAAACTCCTCACTTTGATTTTCCGTGCCGATAACGGGAGTGATCTGTGTCTGTATATTGGCCTGCACTACGTGAAGAGAGGGGGCGGATGCACGCAGGCGCACTCCGTACCGTCCTTCTTGCTTGATCAGTTCCGGCTCTTCTAGAATCAATTCCTCACGATCCGGCATAACCACGCCGTAACCGCAGGTGCGAGCCTGATCAATGGCTTCGGCATATTGCGAGTATTGCTTGTTTTTTCTGCACAGATCCAGCACCGTTTTCATTAGTTCCTTGTCATTCGGAATGGCCATTTGCGCGTGCGTGCTGAGGATGTCATAAAAATATTTCCGAGAAATATCCAATGTGATTTGCGCGCTGCCGCTACCTAAATCCGCTCCGATATGTTTGCAGTCGTCGGTGTATTCGTTTTGCTTTATATTGTTGATATATTCGGTAATGTTTCTGATTTTTCCATGCCTGATCGGGCTGTGACGAATCGAATCCATAATGGATTTCTTCAAGGGTTCATCTTCATCCAGAATGGTTACCCATTCGGGAAGATCAATATGCATCTCCTTAATGGGGAATTCAAACAATATGCTTTCCAGAATATTCCGAATGTCCTCTTGGTCGAGCTGAGTGCAATTACAGGCAAGCGTGGGCACGTCATACGTGCGATACAAATGATTGACTATTTCCTGAGTGGTTGTGGCCGTAGGCTCAGCACTGTTTACCATGATAATAAAGGGTTTGTCAATGGCCTTTAATTCATGGATTACCCGTTCTTCCGCCTCGGTAAACTCACTGCGCTCTAATTCACCGAAACTACCGTCGGTGGTGATGACAATTCCTATGGTAGAGTGATCGGTAATTACTTTCTTGGTGCCAACTTCTGCCGCCATATTAAAGGGAATCGGTTCGGGATACCATGGGGTACGCACCATGCGCGGAGTGTCCTCCTCCATGTATCCCAATGCGCTCGGCACAATATAGCCAACACAGTCAATCATTTTCACTCGCAGAGAAGCGCCTTTTGTTAATTCAATACGAACCGCCTCATCGGGAATGAATTTGGGCTCGGCAGTCATTATGGTTCGGCCGGCCGCACTTTGAGGGAGTTCGTCAATGGCTCGCTGCTTCTGAAAATCTCCGTGAATATTCGGTACGACCAGCGTTTCCATGAAACGCTTAATAAAGGTCGATTTTCCTGTTCTTACCGGCCCGACTACACCAATATATATGTCGCCGTTGGTTCGCTTGCTGATATCGCTGTATAATTTATTTGTATCCATAGATACTCCCTCCATCCTGTTATCGCTAAATCATATTACTTTGGCAGGCATTTTATGCTTTTTTCTTAAATTTGTTCTAAATAAGGTTGCCAAAGTATAAGAATTACATGGAGGAGGACAAACCGTTATGAAGGAAAACATGAAAAAACTTCACCGCTATCTTCCGGCAGACATAGGGGATATATTGGATAGATTTACAGAGAAACATACCGATATTATCAATGAAATCCGATTACGAAGCGGACAACCGCTGAGTATACTTGTGTCGGGGAAGAATCGTTTTCTTACCAGACAAGGGGATATAACAACTTCTTGTGCGATGGGATATGTCGTATCGCCGCAAGAAATACAAGGTATCTTTTTATTGGCCTGTAAGAATTCGGTGTATGCTTACGGAGAGCAGTTAAAAAGCGGGTTTTTAACCTTGCAGGGCGGCAATCGTATGGCCTTAGCAGGGCGTGTTGTATATGAAGAGGGAAAAATCAGTACCATCCGGAATATTACCTCTCTTTCTATTCGTATCGCAAGTGAACGAAAAGGCTGTAGCGGTGTGTTGATGCCGTATCTTATACAAAACGGACAAATCCAATCCTGCGCGGTCATTTCACCGCCGGGCGGCGGCAAGACAACCATGCTTCGAGATATTGCACGCTGTCTTTCGCTATATGGATATACCGTTTCTCTCATTGACGAAAGAGGCGAAATTGCAGGAATGAATCAGGGTGTCGCATCCTATGATCTGGGTGTTCTTTGCGATGTGTTGGATGGGTGCAAGAAGAAAGACGGGCTGATGCTGGCATTACGAGGATTGTCGCCGGCTGTCATGATTGTTGATGAATTGGGGAGTGTCGAAGAAGCGCAGGCGGTAAGGGATGGCATCAATGGCGGTGTGGCAACGATATTTTCCCTGCATGCGGCAACCTTAGCACAGGCGATACATCGGGAGCCTATGGTATATTTGTTACGCCAAAATGTGCCGGACTTATTGGTGTTATTATCCGGCTCCGATAATCCCGGTAAAATCTATAAGATATATAACATGAAAAACAGAGAGGATGCTGCTTATGTTAAGAATTTGTGGAATTCTTCTGCTTAGTGCGATTCCTGTTGGCGTTGGATGGATCAAAAGCCGTCACGTCTTGATTGAGCAGGAGGAAATACAGGGCGCCTTATTTTTGGTAACACAATTTCGTCAAGGGATTTGCTATTCACTGGCGCCGATTGTGGATATTGCTATGCAGATGCCTGCGCAGCGATATGGAATCGTCGATAACCTGTCTACCTGTTTTCATCAAGGGAAATCTCCTAAGGATGCATGGGTTGAAGTGAGCGGTAAGGTGCGATGCAGTCAAATCATTGATATCATGAGGGATTTATTCGATTCGCTGGGCGTCAGTGATCAGGCATCGCAGATACAGATTTGTGACATGACTGCGGATCGATTGCGGGACATGCAAACGTCAATCGGTGAGAGAATACTTGTTCGATCAAAATTATCACGTACCATCGGCTTGCTGGCGGGAGCTTTTCTTGCTATTATTTTACTATAAGGAAAGAGTTATGGAAGTAGATCTCATATTTAAAATTGCGGCGGTAGGAATTATTATCACGGTTTTAAATCAGGTATTGATTCGATCGGGGAGAGAAGATCAGGCCATGTTGGTGGCGCTTGCCGGCGTCATTGTTGTTTTGTTTATTATCATTGAACAGGTAAGTGATCTGTTTGATGCGGTCAAATCTATTTTTGGATTGTAATGGACGTATTACGACTAATCGGACTGGCCATGGTCATCTGCTTTTCCTGTGTGACTTTGCGGGGGCGTAATCCCGAATTTTCCTTGCTGGTTTCTTTGGCCGGCGGTCTTCTGTTGCTTGGTGCTATTTTCACTTGGCTTAAGGAGATTGTAGATTATTTTGATCGGATTATCACACAAATGAATATCCCTACGGAAGGAGTTTTGATTTTAGTGAAATGTTTGGGACTATCGTATGTTGCGAAGATTGCCTGTGATACTTGTGTCGACTGCGGTGAAACCTCAACGGCAACTAAAATTGAATTTGCGGCCAAAGTGGGTATGCTGATTACGGCATTACCGATATTTGAACAGCTGCTGGCCGTGGTTTCCGAATTTACAGGCTAATAGACATGAAAAAATTTTGTTGTATCGTTATATTGGTAATGTGTTGTTTGTGCGTATCGGTCAGGGCTTCGAGTTTTGATGGGCAGGCGGCATTGGATGAGTTATATGATGCGGCGCCGGATGCGGTTGCGGAGCAGATGCCGACACAACTGACCGAACAAACCATAGGTGATATTCTTACGTTAGAATCCATTATTGATCTGCTTTCCTCGCAGTTTATGTCAACGCTATCGGATAATATCGGAATCATGGTTTCGGTTATCGGTATTCTGATCTTGATGGGAATCTATGATTCCCTGCGGGATTCATTTGCCGCAAAAGGAACCGAAAAGATTGCGGATTTTTTCTGTGCGGCTACCGTTGCGTTGTTAATATGTTCCCCCATGATGGATAGAGCGAATGAACTATCGCAGGTTGTGCGTGAACTGTCGGATTATATGGAACTGTCCCTGCCGGTATTGTGCGGATTATTGACGGCAACCGGCAATGTTGGATCGGCGGGTGTTTTCCACTTCTTTGTGTATCGGGCGATTGCATTTGCCGGTAATTTATTTTCCGGCATCCTTCTGCCGTTGACGGGGAGTTATATCAGCATAGGCATTGCGGCGGCAATTACCAATAATGAAGGGTTAAAAAACCTAACAACAACCATTCGGACTGTCACCACAAAATGCATGGTGTTTCTCTGTACGGCATTTACAGCCTTGCTTTCCTTGCAGGGGGTTGTTGCGGGAGCAGGGGATACGGTTTCAAAACGAGCGCTGAAGTTGGCCGTAGGGTCTTTTTTGCCGGTTACAGGCAATCTGATGGCGGAATCGGTGGATACCTTTATGGGTGGTGTCGGCGTGAT
>JAZKZU010000260.1:0-13283 GCA_045612825.1 Eubacteriales bacterium | reverse complement strand
GCGTGCCATACCGCCCACGGTGGTCACGCTCTTTGCCGTCAGCGTCATTTGTATGAATTTGCTGGCCAATAAGACCCTGCTCAAACTCGACTGGATTGCGCTCGACGGCGGCATCCTCATTTCGTGGCTCTCTTTTATGTGCATGGACATTATCACCAAGCACTTTGGACCCAAGGCGGCCAACCTCATTACCATCCACGCCGTGGCCATCAATTTGTTAACCTGTCTGATTTTCTTTTTGGTCAGCATTATCCCGTCCACGGCAGCCGATTACAGCGCCTATGACAGCATCTTCGGTGGCACGTGGTTTATCCTGCTCGGCTCGACAGTTGCCTTTATCGCTTCAGCGCTGGTGAATAATACTTTGAACTGGATGATCGGTCAAGCCTGCCGCAAGAACCCCGACGGTAAGGCCGCCTATATGTTGCGGTCGTACATTTCCACCTTTATCGGCCAGTTTTTGGACAATTTTATCTTCTCTTTGATCGTTTTCCATGGGTTTGCACCCGTGTTCTGGAACGGATTTTCCTGGTCGGTTCTCCAATGCGCCATGTGCGCCCTCACGGGTGCGGTGGCCGAACTGATTATGGAGGTCATCTTTTCCCCCATCGGTTACCGTATCACACAGAAATGGAAAGCCCAATCGGTGGGCAAGGCCTATTTTGAGTATTTGGAAAAAGGAGAATCGGCATGAAAGTGGTAATTACCGGCACAACCCAAGGCATCGGCAAGGCGATTGCTGAGCACTTTCTCGCTCACGACCATACCGTTATCGGGATAGATCGCCAACCATCAAGCATTATCCACCCCCAATACACCCACTATCCATGCGATATTCGGGATACCGACCAATTGCCTGATATCGACGGCGTGCAGATTTTAATCAACAACGCCGGCACCCAAAACGAAGCCGATATTGACGTTAACCTTAAAGCGTTAATCGCCGTCACCGAGCGATATGCGATACAAGACCAAATTCATTCGGTGCTCAATATTGGTTCTGCCAGCGGGCATACCGGCGCCGAGTTTGCCGAATACTGCGCCAGTAAAGGCGGCGTGATGGCGTATACCAAGAACGTAGCCATGCGGATTGCCCCCTTTGGCGCTACCTGCAATAGCCTTGACCCCGGCGGCGTGACCACGCCCCTGAACGTCTGCGTGATGGAAGATCCTACGCTGTGGGCGCAGATTATGGAGCAAACCCCGCTGAAAAAATGGGCCACCCCCGAAGAAATGGCACAGTGGGCCTATTTCCTGACGGTGACCAACACCTTCTGCACGGGGCAGAACATCATGGTGGACGGCGGCGAATCGATCAATTATCATTTTATATGGAAAGAGTAAAATAATCCGTCGGAGAAATCCGACGGATTTTTGTATAGACAGAAAACATAGCGGCACACTAACGGAAAAGGGGGAATTTTCATGTGTACCGCCATAACCTATCAGACCCGCCATTTCTATTTCGGCCGCACCCTTGACTACGAATGCGGCTATACCGAAGAAGTTACCATAACGCCTCGGGGCTATCTCGGCAATCGGTTTGCCATGCTGGGCATGGCGTATACGGTGGAGGACTATCCCCTCTATTACGATGCCGTCAACGAAGCCGGTCTTTGCATGGCGGGACTTAATTTTGTGCAAAACGCCTACTACCAAAGCGGCGATGGCGTAGCCCCGCATGAGTTTATTCCTTATATTTTGGGGCAGTGTGCATCGATTACACAGGCTAAGACCTTACTGGAACAGACCAGACTGGTCAGCCATGGGTTCGGGGATCTGCCCATTGCCCGTCTGCATTGGATGATTGCCGATAAACACGGATGTCTGGTGGTGGAGCCATCGCAAAACGGACTGGCGGTGCATAAGAACCCTGTCGGGGTTATGACCAATGACCCGCCATTTACGCAGCAAATTCAGCATTTGCGATTTTACCGTCACCTGTCTGCCCAAACGCCAACCAATACTTTCGGCGTGGATTTAGCGGAGATTGGACGGGGCATGGGTTCCATCGGTTTGCCCGGTGACTACACGTCACCCTCCCGCTTTGTCCGAGCCGCCTTTGTCCGTGCCAATGCCGTGAGTTTTACCTCGGAAAAGGAGAGTGTGGGGCAGTTTTTTCATCTGTTGGATAGCGTGGCGATCCCCCGTGGCTGTTGCGATATCGGGGAGGGGCATTACCACCACACCTTGTATAGTTCCTGCATGAACGCCGATAAGGGCATCTATTACTATTCCACCTATGATAATCGCCAAATTACCGCCGTGCCGATGCGCCCCGCCGATCGGGAGGGGAAGCGCCTGCTCCGCTATCCGCTTGTAGCCTCGCAACAAATCTGTTGTCAAAACTCCGATACCATGATATAATATAGAAAAAAAGGAGGTACTGGTTATGGAATATTTAATAACGCCAGCCATTGCACTTGTTGTAATTATTTTGTTCTGTCATATTAAGGTTGTGCCGCAGGCGACCGAGTATGTTATTGAGCGTTTGGGAAAATACAAGCGCACATGGGGCGCCGGTCTGCATCTGCTGGTGCCGCTGATTGATCGTATCGCCAAAAAGGTTACCTTGAAAGAACAGGTTATGGACTCGCCGCCCCAGCCGGTTATCACCAAAGATAACGTTACCATGCAGATCGATACGGTGGTCTACTTTAAGGTTTTTGATGCCAACCTCTTTACCTATGGCGCCGTCAATCCGCTTTCGGCGCTCTCCAATCTCACGGCTACTACCCTGCGTAATATTGTCGGCGAGTTGGAGCTGGACGATACCCTCACCTCCCGTGATAATATCAACGGGAAAATGACCGAGATTCTTGACTCGGCCACCGACCAGTGGGGTATCAAGGTCATCCGTCTGGAACTCAAGAACATCATTCCGCCCGCCGAGATCCAGAACGCCATGGAAAAGCAGATGAAGGCGGAGCGTGACCGTCGTGAAACCCTGCTCGAAGCCGAGGGACACAAGGCCGCCGTTATCACCCGTGCGCAGGGCGATAAGCAGGCCATGATTCTGGCCGCCGAGGGTGAGAGGGATGCCCGCATTGCCCGTGCCGAAGGCGAAGCCAAAGCCACGCTGCTTGCCAAGCAAGCCGAGGCCGACGGTCTGGCCGCCCTCAAAGCGGCCGGTGTCGATGCCGCCGTGCTGGAGCTGAAGAAGTTTGAGGCGCTGATTGCCCTGTCCAACGGCCGTGCATCTAAGATTATTGTTCCTACCGATGCGGTGGATATGACCAAGTCCAATGTCATGTTCTCCGAAACTACGGGCATCGGGGACAACACCCCCGCCGACAAAGATTCTGCGCCCAAGAAAAAATCCGATCCCTGTTGTGAGTAATCAAAAAGCCGCCTTCGGGCGGCTTTTTCTTGTTTTTACCGATAAACTGTGATACAATGAAGCAAAAGGAGGGGGAGTATGAAAATATCCAAACAGGACGCCATCTATTGGTTTGAATTTTTTGCCTCCCTGCCCGAGGATGAGGAACTGTCCCCTCGGCAGATGGAAATTGTATATGCCACGCTTTCACAAATCGAGCGGGGTGTGGACGCCCGCCAAAAGGCACTCATGAGCCAAATCAAAAACCTCAAATCTTTGCAGGGCAAAACCCTCTATGTTGGTGACGATGCGAAATTCGCCAAGGGTTGCCGCTCCTGCCTGACCGGCACGGGCCTTTCGGCCATCCGTAAGACCAACAAGTGCAACATCCAGTGCCCGTTTTGTTATAATTATGGGGAACTGGACTGTATCCCGCCCATCGGCGAGGGGATGTGGGATATTGGCGGCACCAAATTTTACGAGGAAGATATTGACCTGCTTCTGTCCACCTGCGCCCACCCCACCGGCATCGCCTACGTCTATCTCGAGCCCTTTATGGAGATCGAGGTCTATTATCCCATCATCCGCAAATTCCACGCCGCCGGCATCCATCAGCATATGTATACCAACGGCACCCTCTGTACCGAGGAAAACCTCAAGGCCCTCGGCGAGGCCGGATTGGATGAACTGCGCTTCAACCTCGGCGCTACCCTGTGCGCCGATACGGTAATACAGAGCATGGCACAGGCCAAGAAATATATCCCCCATGTCGGCATCGAAACCCCTATGACCGAGGAATTTTTTAGCGCCTTCTTCGATAAAAAAGAGGCGATTTTGAATACCGGCCTCGACTTTATCAACTGCGCCGAACTGCACCTAAACCCCAACAATCTGGAAAACTATATGGGGCTTCCCATGTATATCTGCCGTCAGGGCTACCTCTCTCCCATCGAGAGTCGGGAACTCACCCTGCGGTTCATGAAGATCGCCGACGACGAGGGCTGGCCGCTGGCCGTGCACGATTGCGCCAACCGCACCAAGTTCGCCCGTGACCTCAATCTCAAAGCCAAAGAGGGCGGCTGGTTCGGCGCCAGCGACTATGCCTGCGAATTCGATACCGTCCCCTTCGAAGCGCTACTCCCCACCCTCTACGACGAGGACTTCGCATTTATCGACGAAGAACCCCTCCCCAAAGGCTACCGCCCCGGCGATTTGCTTTACTAATAGTAGAATATAAGAATGATTACTCGATTAGTATAATGGAGGAGTGCAAATGGCCCCTATCTTATATATCGTCATCCCCTGCTACAATGAAGAAATGGTGCTGCCCATTACCGCATCCCTGTTTCTGAACAAGTTGCAGGACTTGATAAAGCAAAATAAAATCAGCCCGAAAAGCCGTGTCCTCTTTGTCGATGACGGCAGTAAGGATCATACGTGGCCGATCATCTGCGATCTCGCAAAGCAGGACGAACGGGTCGAGGGCATCTGCCTAAGCCGCAACCGTGGCCATCAAAACGCCCTGTTGGCAGGGCTGATGGAGGCCAAGGATCAGTGCGACATTACCATCAGCATTGATTGTGACGGACAGGACGATCTGAACGCTATGGATGCCATGGTTGACGCCTACCAATCGGGCGCCGAGGTCGTCTACGGCGTGCGCAGTTGTCGCAAAACCGATTCCTTTTTTAAGCGGGTGGCGGCACAGGGATATTATAAGGTGCTCAACGCCATGGGCGCCGAGGTCGTCTATAACCACGCCGATTACCGCCTGCTCTCGGCGAAGGTGCTAAATGAATTTGCCAACTTCAAAGAGGTCAATATCTATTTGCGGGGCATGGTACCCATGGTCGGCTTCCCCAGCACTTGTGTCTATTATGAACGCAACGAGAGAATGGCAGGGAAGAGCCATTACCCCCTGCGCAAAATGCTCTCCTTGGCTTGGAACGGCATTACGGGACTTTCCACCAAACCCATCCGCCTGATTATGGGCTTTGGTATGTTGGTGGCATTGCTTAGCATGGCCGGCATTGTCTGGTCGATTATCGTAGCCGCCAAAGGTCAGGCTGTGTCCGGCTGGGCCTCGTTGACCAGTATTCTGTGTTTCTTGGGCGGCGTGCAGCTGCTCAGCATCGGCATCATCGGGGAATATGTCGGGAAAATGTATATGGAAACCAAGGCCCGTCCCCGTTATATTATCAGCGAACGTACGAATGAGGAAAACCATGAATAATATTGTTTTAATCGGCATGCCCGGCAGCGGGAAATCCACCGTCGGGGTGCTGTTAGCCAAAATGTTGGGCATGAACTTTGTGGATGCCGACCTGCTGATCCAACAACAGGAAGGTCTGAAACTCTATGAAATCTTGGAGCAAAAGGGCAATGCCTATTTCGCCAGGGTGGAGGATGCGGTCAATGCCTCTATACGGGCAGACCATACCGTTATTGCCACCGGCGGCAGTGTCGTCTACGGCAAGGCGGCCATGGCGCATCTCAAAGAAATCGGCACCGTCGTCTATCTCAAAGTCCCCCTGAAAGAGCTGGAACGTCGGATTCAAAATTTCGCCACCCGCGGTATACAAATGGAGGAAGGGCAAACGTTAGCCGACCTTTATGCCGAGCGCATCCCCCTGTATGAGCAGTACGCCGATGTCACGGTAGCCACCGGAGCGGGCGGTCTGCAACGAAATGCAGAAAAAATTATACAGGCATTGGGCGATTTTGCTTGACAAGAACCCCTGTACCATGTATAATATATGAGCAATTATTATCTATATGTGACTTCATATATAGGACAAACCGTTAGGAGGTGTCACCATGGTAAGAACTTATCAGCCCAAAAAGCGTCAGCGTAGCAAAGTGCATGGCTTCCGCAAGAGAATGCACACCAAATCGGGCCGTGCTGTCCTCGCCCGTAGAAGAGCCAGAGGCAGAGCAAGACTTTCTCACTAAGTGAGAGCACCCTCCAAGGAGCTGTTTATAATGAAGAGCTTTGTTTCTTTGAATAAGAACAGAGATTTTATCAGGGCGTATAAGAAAGGCCGTTCGGTCGTTACGCCCTGTCTTGCTTTATATATACGGCCCAATGGCTTGGAGATAAACCGCCTGGGAATCACCGTAAGCAAGAAGATCGGTAAGGCGGTAACACGCAACCGTGCCAAGCGGATTTTGCGTGCCGGATTCCGTCAACTGTTGCCTCAGATCAAAAAGGGGTATGACTTTGTTTTGGTCGCTCGCAACAGTACACCCAAACGCAAATCGCAGGATATCTACAGCGCCCTGTACGGCGCCGCCCTGCGTAACGATCTCTTAATTTGATGCACGGTGTGTGCGGTAGATCGTTATGAAGAAGTTTTTTATCCGTCTGATCCGTTGGTATCAGACGCACATATCCGCCCATACCCAATCCCGTTGCCGCTTTATACCCACCTGCTCTCAATATGCCATTGAGGCGTTGGAGGTTCACGGCGTATGGAAAGGGTCTTTACTTGCTTTTTGGCGCATTTTGCGCTGTAACCCCTTTGGGAAAAGCGGATATGATCCCGTCCCCCAAAAACACAAATGGAGGTAATCCATGGGCTCAATTATGGATATCATCAATGTCCCGATCGGATATTTGATGCGTTGGCTCTATCAACTTGTCGGCAACTACGGCGTAGCCATTATCCTGCTCGCCGTGATCACCAAACTGCTCATGGTGCCCTTAGGCATCAAGCAGCATAAAGGCCAGTTAAGCCAGATGAAATTCCGTAAGCGTATTGCACGGATTCAGAAGAAGTACGCAAACGATCAGCAGCGGATGCAGCAGGAAATGCAAAAGCTTCAGGCCGAAGGCTATAGCCCCACCGCCGGTTGCGGCACCATGCTCATCCAGTTTCCCATCCTCATCGGTATCTACAACGTTATCCGTTACCCCCTGCAGTATGTTGTAGGCTTGGGTAGCGATACCATTACCAAACTGCTTGATATTTATAATCAGGCTACCGGCGCCGAGCTTACTACGAAGGCTGCCGAATACCAGATTGCGCTGATCGAACATATCGGTCAGAACATGGGCACCTATGAGGCTGTCTTGGCCGATACAAGCTATTTCTCGATCAATCTGAATTTCTTAGGTATGAATCTGGCGGCAATCCCCGCTAAGATCGAGTATTTTCTGCAAAGCATCGTTCCCATCCCCAACTTCGATTCGTCCTGGTTGTGGCTGATCCCCATTCTCTCGGCGCTCACGGCAGTATTGTCTACCGTGCTCTCCCAGAAGATGGGCCCCGCCAAGTATATGCAGGACCCCAATGCACAGGGCAAAGGTACCGGTATCTTTATGCAGGTGCTCGGCCCCTATATGTCCTATGCCATCGCCTTCTCGGTGCCGGCAGGATTGGGCCTGTACTGGGTATGCTCGAACATTTTGATGACCTTGCAGACGGTCGCTCTCAACCTTGTCTACAACCCCGATAAGTATAAGGAAATGTACGATAAGGAAGAGGAAGAACGGAAACTGAAAAAGAAGAAGAAAAAAGAATTGGCTGCCAAGATTGCCGCCGAGGAAGCCGCTAAGGCCAATGCCGCCATCGAAGCGGCCGGTGAGCAGGAAAATAAGGAGTAAGTATGAAGCGCGAAGTTATTACTACCGGAAAGAATATCGATGACGCCATCGAAGCCGCCGTTGCGGAACTGGGCGTCGATCGGGACGATGTTTCGGTTGAAATTATTGATACCCCCTCCCGTGGTTTCTTAGGGCTGGGTGGTAGTTTGGCCAAGGTTCGTGTCTGGGTCGGTGAGGACGATGAAGTCCCCGCTGCCGAGGAAACGCCCGTGGTCAAAGAAGAGAAAAAGGCCAAGAAGCGTATCGGCCGTGAAAAGAAAGAAGAAACGTCTGTGGTATCGGACGAGTCGGATGATGATGTGGCCGCCCGTGCCAAAGCCTATTTTGAAGACCTGTGCAAGATCATGGGTCTGGAGGATGTTACGGTTGCCGTCACTCCCGCTGAGAATAAGACCTTGCGTGTCGCCCTCAACGGCGCAGGCTTAGGCGTGCTCATCGGCAAGCGTGGCGAAACGATGTATGCCATCCAGTATTTGGCCTCCCTTGCTCTGAACAAGAAAGAGGGCCAGTTCACCCGTATCGAGCTGGACATTGAAGGCTACCGTGCCAAGCGCACCGAAGCGCTGGAGAAGCTGGCTTTGCGTATGGCCGATAAGGCCGTCAAGCAAAAGCGCAACGTGGCGCTGGAGTATATGCAGGCCTATGAGCGCCGTGTCATCCATGCCACCCTGCAGGGCCATGCCTTTGTCACCACCCGCTCGGTCGGCGAGGAACCTTTCCGCAAGGTCATCATTACCTACAATCAGAAATAACAAAAAGGACTTGATTCGTTGAATCAAGTCCTTTTTACTTCACATTGGCACCAGCCAATACTTCACAGTTAAAAAACTACTTCACACGGCCGAAAGGCCGTACTTCACGAAAGATTGCTAAACTAGAAGAATTTTAGAAACATAAAACTAATTACGAGAAAATAAACTGCGCACCGTGGAGATAAAGAAAGGAATACATCCGACACCAAATGCGATGTAATACACAATCGCTAACCAGTCCTGAGGGCCTAAAATTGTGCAAACTAAACCCCAAATCCAAAAGATAATGCAAGTAGGCGGGAATAACTGCATAATGCCAAAGAAAAGCAGATCAAGCCAAAAAGAAGTACCAATCATAACCATGGGTAAGACAAAAATCAAAGAGGAAAGTATGTAATAAAGAATAATACCAAAGGTTCCAAGACTGTTCAAGAGTTTATCTTTTAGTGACATTTAAGTTCTCCTTTATTTTATAATAATTGACGTCCAAGTGTTTTTTCACCAAGACGATAGAGTGTGTTATTTAGAATGTCAATATTGTAAATTTGATTTCGAAAAAAATATTCGATAATCAGGTCTCGTCGAATGGCGTCGGAAAAGGCATATCCGGCTTTGTGGAATAGTACATTGGTCTCAGCAAGTGTTAGTTCTAGTGCTATGGCTAAACTAATAATGGTATCTTTAGCCGGTATGTAATGGAGTTGAGAGGATAAATGAAGGGAAGAAAGAATTTTGGAGTATAGGCGTCGATCAATCTGTGCCTTCTTATAAATCTGTGTACTCTCCATGCCGGAATTTTGGATTAGTTCAGCTAAAACTTGCACAAAGGTTGCTCCATACTCTGGCAATACGCTAGACCAAAGTTCCGGATACGCATAGCTTTGTTTATCGCCTGTCACCAACTGAGACAACTCCGGAGAAATTTCAGTAAGGTCTTTTTCCCTTTCCAAGTACTCAAGCGGTGTTCGTCTGGAGTATTTAATCTCCGAATCTTGAGAATTCAACATATACATATTGAGAGATTTTGGTTTTCGATAAAAAAATGCAACATATTTTTTAACTTTTTCAAATTCATTCACGGAAAGACGCATCCATCTTTGCTTTATCCAATGTATCATAGGTAACTCCTTTTCTATAATTTTATAATAAATCTGGAATAAATTGGTCGTTTTCTAAGCGACAATTTTCGACAAAATAAAAAGTGCGTAGCACAAAGCCACGCACCGAAAAATACATAGCTCTTGTGTTGCGGCACAATTTCATACGTCCCACCATAAGCATGTAGAACAGAGCATGTATTTTTGCCAAAGCAAAATACATGCTTATAGTTGGATAAAATAATGAAATTATACCGCAACTACAGTATATCCTATTTCTAAACAAAATACAAGAAAAAGAACGCAGAATTTTCTGCGTTCTTTCTTTATTCTTCAGGTAAAAAAATTTCAGGCTGAAAAGCGCGGCGTAGCAGATAGGCAATCACGTCGCTGCTCTTGCTCTTGACGACCGTCTGTAACAAACGGGAAGGATTGTCACCCTCGGTAGCGTTGGATACCGCCAGCTGGATGCAGCCAACCCCCGGCATCTCGTCCATCTTCAGGCGCAGGCCGTCTTCCTCGAAGAAGAATTTAATCAGGCGTGTGTGCGAGGATTCCAAAAAGGAAAGCCGCACCTTGAGTACCGGCACGTTATCTTCATTTTGGGAGAAAGCTCCCGTTACCCCTACGCAATGCCGCTCCTGCCCGAAATCAAGCACCGTGTAGGCGGGCAGGTCAAAGCCAATGGCAAAGGAATGGGGGTGCGCCTGCTCGGTAAAGTCGCACCAAAGTTCCCCCTCCTGCTCATGAAAGCCAACGGCGCAAAGGCCGCTGCCGTAGCAGTTTTGTACCGCCTGCATAAAGGCGGGCATCAGCCCCAATGAGGATTGTTTGTCCTTGGGTAGGGCAAAGCGGCGGCCGCTCAGTTCGGTAATGCGATCCCGTAACTGTTCCTGCTCACGCCGAGTCGAAATGGGATGGAGCAGACGGCGCCAACGGCTGGGCGAGGACTGTTCTAAGAAGGCGGCTCGCCGCCCCAGCGTATCACAGGTGCGCCGTAGCGATTCCTGCGCCGACGGGTCTTCGGGCAGAGGTGCGCCAAACGGACGGGAGAAATAATCCTCCACCAGTTCATAAAAACGGCTCTGCTGGAAGAGTTCATTGTTACCGGCATTGGATACAATCAGAATCCCCGTCTTCGGGTAGCCAATCACGTTCTGGCCAAACATCCCATTAAAGAGAAAACAGTCGTTCTGCCGCCCAACCCATGTCTGATAGCCATAGTTGAAATTGCCTGTCTGGGCGGGCGTTTCGGTCTGCTTGGTAATCATTTGCTGCACCCACTCGGCGCTTACCAGCTGATGCCCTTTCCATGCCCCGCCGTTGAGTACCAACTGGCCGATTTTAGCCAAATCTTCGGGTAGCAGATAAAGTCCCCAACCTGCTTTGGTAATGCCCTCGGGCGAAGCCTCCCAGTAGTAGTTTTCAATACCCAGCGGGGTAAACAGGCGGGTGCGCAGATATTCCACCAAGGCCTGCCCCGTCCGCCGAGTCACAATGGCCGACAGGATATAGGTATTGATGCTGTTATATTGGAAATGCATCCCCGAATTTTTGACCGAGGATTCGAAAAAGCACTTCACCCATTCGGTCTCGGTCACCGCCGCCGATTCATTCATCGATACGCCTGAGTGCATGGTGAGCAGATCCTCCACCGTAAGGTTGGCATGGGTAAGTTTCGATAGCCCTGTGCGCTCAAAAATATCGATCAGACGCTCTTTTATGTCCAGTTTACCTTCGTCTACCAGCATCCCGATGGCCAGCGCCGTAATGGATTTACATTCGGAATAGGTGATGTGCCACACCCCTCGGTCATAAGCACCGAAAGGGGCATCAACAAGGCGGCGGCCGTGACGGTAAATGCTCACCCCATGCATATCCAGCGTGCGGTCGGCATCCAGATCATGTAAAAAATTTTCGATATGTGAGGACGGGATGCCGCAACTCTCGGCCGTGGCCACGGGGAATGGCTGGCGCACGGGTGTGGGGCGAAAGTCGGGCTTGTTGGAGGGCGCCTCGATCACCGGCACAATGGGCATGTCCACGTCCAGAAGCCGCCGAACGAGGGTGATAAGTTTGTGGTAGGTGTGAAGATCCATATTAACCGTCCTTTAACTGATGCACAGAAAGTTGTGGTTGATCGGGTTTCTCCAGATAGGCCAGCAGCCTATCCGGATCTTCGGTAATTTCATATAAAGCGTGGCAGTTTTCGTTGATGAATTTATCGGCCATCGACTGGGCCATCATCTCCTCCAGATGCTCATAATAGTTGCCGATGTTGTAAATAATGATGGGTTTGTTGTGGCGGCCGAGCTGTTTGAGGGTGAGCACCTCAAAAAATTCCTCGAACGTACCGATGCCGCCGGGCACAATAATAAAGCAGTCGGCCAATTCTTCCATGGTAAATTTGCGTTCCTGCATGGTTTCGGTATAGACAATTTCGGTGCAGTCCTCAAAAATTTCCTCTATGTTTTCGTCACGGAAGAAGTGGGGGATGACACCGACGATCTCGCCCTTTTCCTCAGAAAAGCCACGGGCGGCGGCGCCCATCAGGCCGTTTGCTCCTGCGCCAAATACCAAACTATGTCCGTTTTTCGCCAAAAAACGGCCCAAATCTTCCGTTTTTTCGATGTATTTTTGATCAATCAGAGGGCTTGCAGCCCCAAAAATGCAACATTTCATGCGTTTTCCCTCCTTATATCTTTTATTATATGGGGAAAACGGCTCAATATCAATGAAAATTCCAAAAATTCCTTTGTGTTTTTTCTCTGTTTTGTCTTAAAATAATGACGAAACCAAAGCAAAGGGAGGTGAATTTCATGAGTAACAGCAACAGCAACAACAATGCCAGCAAGTCGGTTAACAAAGAGGCGATGAACCGTTTTAAGATGGAATGTGCCAACGAAGTAGGCGTGAACCTCAAGCAGGGTTACAACGGCGACCTGACTTCCAAGCAGGCCGGTTCGGTAGGCGGTCAGATGGTTAAGAAGATGATCTCCAAGTACGAGCAGAACATGCAGTAAAATCTTTCGCATATAGCCCATGGGCAGATCCTGCCCATGGGCATTTCCTTTGACTTTTTTTGTAAAAAGGATTACAATGAAGAAAAGGAGTGAGGATATGATCTGGTTATATATCGGAATCGGTGTTGTGTTGTTGGCGGGCGGCCTGCTGGTGCCCGGTTATATTGCCTTTGGGATGGCGCACAGCCGCAAGCCGGCCAAACTGCATCAGAACAACACGGGGGTTGATCCCGTTGCGCCGTGGCGGAGCATTATTGATCCGGCGGTGGCACGGCTGAAGGCCGGCCCGTGGGAAGACCTCTATATCACCTCCCATGATGGCTTGAAATTGCATGCGGTTTATTTTGACCGTGGACACGAGGATACCGTTATCTGTTTTCATGGGTTTCATTCGACGCCCTTTGGCGATTTTTCCATTGGCGGGACTTTTTATCTGGATGAGGGGTACAATGTACTCTTTGTCGATCAGCGTTCCCATGGCAAGAG
>JAZKZU010000259.1:0-1639 GCA_045612825.1 Eubacteriales bacterium | reverse complement strand
GATACCATGCTGAAGACCGCTAAGGCCAAGTTCGACGAGACCGTCGAGATCCACGTCAAGCTGGGTGTTGGCTCCCGTCACGCTGACCAGCAGGTCCGCGGCGCCATCGTTCTGCCCCACGGTACCGGTAAGACCCCCCGTGTTCCCGTCTTTGCCCGTGGCGATAAGGCCGAGGCCGCTACCGCTGCCGGCGCTGAATTTGTCGGCGCTGAGGATATGGTGGAAAAGATTCAGAAGGAAAACTTCTTCGACTTTGATGTTGTCGTTGCCACTCCCGATATGATGGGCGTTGTCGGCCGTCTGGGTAAGGTGCTCGGTCCTAAGGGCCTGATGCCGAACCCCAAAGCCGGTACCGTTACCATGAACGTGGCCGATGCCGTTAAGGAAATCAAAGCCGGTAAGATCGAGTACCGTCTGGATAAGACCAACATCATCCATTGCCCCATCGGCAAGGCTTCCTTTGGCGCTGATAAGCTCAATGAGAACTTCGAAGCTCTCATCGGTGCTATCGTTAAGGCTAAGCCGGCCGCTGCTAAGGGTACTTACATCAAGAGCTGCGTCGTGGCTTCCACCATGGGCCCCGGCATCAAGGTAGCTACTACTAAGTATCTTGGCTAATTTTAATTTGTTGTTGACAAATTGTGTTTTATCTGCTATACTATAGCAGTTGAAATGAATAACTTAGTTCATTCTTAAGACAGCAGGTGCATAAAGCATAACCGTTTACGGGCCCGCCGAGGAAGGAACAATCAGTAAAATTGCTGTATTGCGTCCTTTTCCGTGCCTGGAAAAGGACGCTTTTTTGTGCCGCATACCAACGGGAGGTGAAAACTGTGCCAAGCAATAAGGTGCTTGAAGAGAAGAAACAGATCGTTGCCGATCTCGTGGAGAACCTCAAAACTTCTGCCGCTGGCGTTCTGGTTGACTACAAGGGTATTACCGTTGAAGACGATACCAAACTTCGTAAGCAGTTGCGTGAAGCAGGTGTCCACTACGGTGTCTACAAGAACACGCTGATCCGTTTTGCTTTCAATGAGGTCGGTTATTCCGAACTGGATGAATGTTTGAACGGTACCACCGCTCTTGCTTACTCCGAGGATCTGGTCGCCGGTGCTAAAATTCTCTGCGACTTCGCAAAAGATCATGAAAACTTTACGGTCAAAGCTGGCTTCATCGAGGGTGAAACCTTGGATGCCGCAGGCGTTATGGCTCTTGCCAAACTGCCCGGTAGAGAACAGCTTCTGTCCATGCTTTGCTCCGCCCTTAACGGCAATCTCCGCGGTCTTGCGGTTGCCCTTAATGCGGTTCGTGAGAAAGCCGAAGAGCAGTCTGCATAAGACGGCTTAACTATTAAAAACAAAAATATTATTTATTGGAGGATTACTAAAATGGCTTCTGAAAAGATCACTAAGTTTATTGAAGACATCAAGGCCCTTTCCGTTCTGGAACTGGCTGACCTGGTTAAGGCTATCGAAGAGGAGTTCGGCGTTACCGCTGCTGCTCCCGTTGCTGTTGTCGCTGCTGCTGGTGGCGATGCTCCCGCTGCTGCTGAGCAGTCTGAGTTCACTGTTGTTCTCAAGTCTGCCGGCGCTAAGAAGATCGAGGTTATCAAGGTTGTTCGCGAGATCACCGGCCTGGG
>JAZKZU010000258.1:0-15139 GCA_045612825.1 Eubacteriales bacterium | reverse complement strand
ATATAGGGTAAGTGCAGGTAACAATATGAAACTGATGATATTGGATTCGAACAGCATACTGAACCGTGCCTTTTTTGGAATGCCACCACTAACAACCAAGGCCGGCGTTCCCACCAATGCCGTATACGGCTTTTTGAATATTCTGCTGAAACTCATGGAAGATGAGAAGCCGGACGGAATTGTTGCGGCCTTTGACGTAAAGGCGAAAACCTTTCGACACACCATGTATCAAGGATACAAGGCGCAGCGCAAAGCTATGGCGCCCGAACTGTCCAGCCAGATCCCGATTGCCAAACAGCTTTTGGATGCCTTAGGCATTATGCGCATAGAATGTCCGGGGTTTGAAGGGGACGACATTATCGGATCATTAACCCGAAAATTTCCGGATATGGAGCATGTAATTGTTACCGGAGACCGTGACAGCCTTCAGCTGGTAAATAACCGTACTCGTGTTCTGTTATCCGTCAGTAGCCGCACCGGCACTGAAAGTGTTAGTTACGGGCCGGAAGAAGTGTTGAAAAAATACGGCGTATCTCCCGCCCAACTTATTGATATGAAGGCCATTATGGGCGATTCGTCAGATAATGTTCCGGGTGTGTCGGGCATTGGAGAGAAGGGTGCTTCGGCACTGATTGCAAAATTCGGCTCTTTAGAGAAAGTATACGAAAATTTGGATGATTCTACGATCAAGCCTGCTCAGCGCAATAAGCTGGAAGCCGACCGAGAAAGCGCGTTCTTATCCAAACAGTTGGTTACCATTAAAACAGACATGGATTTAGAGATTACCGCCGAGGATTTAGCACAAAAACCGTATGATGCCGAGGCATTATTTGATCTGTTATCCTCTCTGGAGTTTGACAAGTTTATTTCTCGGTTGGGAATTCAGGATACTCAAGAAGAGGTAGGAATATCGGTTGATATTCAAGCCATTGAGTGTTCTGCGTTATGGGATATTTTGAAGGATGTCCAAGAGATTTCTTATTTGCCATACAATGACGATATCTTGATTTTCGCAGAAGGTGTCCTGTATCAAACAGCGGCGGATTTTGATTTTCTCAACCAGCTTTTTTCCAGTGAGTTTCCCCGCAAAACCACATACGGCGCAAAATCCTTTGTGCGCGAACTGCTCCAAAAAGGGATTGAAGCCAAAGGGATTGTTTTTGATCTTAAAATTGCGGCATATATCCTAAATCCATCGATATCCAATTACAGCATTTCTTCTATTTTGCGGGAGCAACTTGCGGTTACGACGGATAACGCCAAGACGGCATGCGCCTATTTCTTAGATGCGGCTAAGGCCATGCGTCAGGCCATGGCGGATACCGGTACACTTGAACTGTTTGAGAAGATTGAGTTACCGCTTATGGAAGTGTTGGCTCAGATGGAGCATAGCGGGTTTGGCATGGACAAGCAACAATTGTCCGAATTCGGACAAATGCTGCGTCAACGCATAGAAGAACTGACCAACTCCATTTATTTTATGGCAGGGAAGAAGTTTAACATCAATTCCACTAAACAATTAGGTGAAGTTTTGTTCGTTGACTTGAAACTTCCCGCATTATCCAAAACAAAAACAGGATATTCAACCAATGCTGAGGTATTGGAACGCTTACGGGGCCATCATGAAATCATTGATGCAATTTTAGAATACCGACGATTGACAAAGCTGAATTCGACATATGTAGAGGGTTTTGTTGATTTAATCGACAACAGTGGTAGGATTCATTCGGTTTTCCATCAGACAATTACACAAACAGGGAGAATATCCTCGTCTGAGCCGAATTTGCAAAACATTCCGGTTCGGCAACCGCTTGGGCGCCAATTACGAAAGTTATTTGTGGCTCAGCCGGGATGGAAACTTGTTGATGCCGACTATTCTCAAATTGAACTTCGTGTGTTGGCCTATATTTCACAGGACAAAAAAATGCTGAATGCCTTCCGAAGCGATGCGGATATACACACAAAAACCGCATCAGAGGTTTTTAAGGTTGCGCCTGATTTTGTCACATCCGAACTGCGCTCTCGCGCCAAGGCCGTTAATTTCGGGATTGTATACGGTATATCCGATTTTTCATTGGCGGGCGATATAAAGGTAACACGAAAAGAAGCCAGGCAATATATCGAAAATTATTTTGATACCTATCGGGATATTAAAGATTATCTGGATAAAACCGTCTTAAACGCCAAGGCCAACGGGTATGTCAGTACGATTTTCGGCCGCCGCCGATATATCCCTGAATTATCGGTTCAAAACCATAATGTTCGTGCATTTGGAGAACGTGTGGCCATGAATACGCCCATACAGGGAAGTGCGGCAGATCTATTAAAAATTGCCATGGTTTCGGTTTATCGCCGTCTAAAGCAAGAACATATGCAATCACGCATTATTCTGCAGGTGCACGATGAATTGATTTTGGAGTGTCCGGAAGAAGAGATCGAACAGGCCAAGAAAATTCTAACCGAAGAAATGGAAAACGCCGGCAATATGGGAATCCCGCTCAAGGTGGATTTGGGAGTCGGCGAGAATTGGTATCAAGCGAAAGGATAAAGGCAATGAAGCGAGTATTATTTATATGTACCGGCAATACCTGTCGTAGCCCAATGGCGCAAGGGTTAATGAATCAATTATCTCACAAAAAAGGATATGCCATTCAAGCCACCAGCGCCGGCATTGCTGCGCATGACGGGATGTTGATCTCAGCAAACGCCATGGATGCCATGCAGGAAGAAGGGGTTGATATGTCCTATCACCGCGCCCGTCAGGTAACGGGGAATGACATTGACAATGCAACTGCTGTTTTTTGTATGACCGATGCCCATGCGGCAACCGTGGCGGCCATCTATCCGCAAGCGATGGATAAGATATACGTATTGGGACGGGGAATCAGCGATCCGTTCGGCGGCGATCTGGATATGTATCGCATGTGTCGGGATCAGATCAAGGCGGAATTACCTTCTGTAAACAAGGTATTGGAGAACTGTTAATGCTTAATGTTTTGACGGCCAATATGGATGATGTTGAATTTGTAGCCATGATGGAGCGAGACACATTTTCCGACAATATGTCGAAAAATACTTTGATCTCTTCCTTAGACTCTGATCTGTTTTTGGTGTTAAAGGATTCAGACGCCATATGCGGATATTTTTTAGGACATTGTCTGCTGGATGAGATGGAAATTTATCGCATTGCAGTTTCACCCGATAAACGACGTTGCGGCTACGGGAAAATGCTCTTGAACGAAGCCATGCATCGAGCCATCAGTCAAGGAGTTAAGCAGTGCTTTCTGGAAGTGCGGGAAAGCAATACTGCGGCAAAAAAATTTTACGGATCGTTAGGTTTTGAGGAGATTGATCGCAGGCGTAGATTTTACCGCATGCCGGATGAAGATGCGATTGTCATGAGGGTCCGATGGGAGTAAGAATATGAAAATTTTAGCTATAGAAAGTTCGTGTGATGAAACGGCGGCGGCCGTTGTTAAAAACGGACGACGTGGGTTGTCGAATGGCGAATATACGCAAATTGATATTCACAAGATTTACGGCGGCGTTGTTCCGGAAATTGCTTCGCGCAAACACACGGAGAAAATTACAGCTGTTGTTGAGCAAGCCTTACGAGATGCCGACTTATCGGCAAATGAGCTGGATGCTGTCGCTGTCACTTATGCTCCGGGGCTGATCGGCGCATTGTTAACTGGGGTAAGTTTTTCCAAAGCTTACGCCTATAGTCTGAATATTCCGCTGATACCGGTTCATCATCTTCGGGGACATGTAGCGGCGAACTATTTGACACATGCTGACCTGCAACCGCCTTTTCTGGCGCTGATTGTTTCAGGCGGGCACAGCCACATTGTTCACGTGAAATCCTATACCGATTATGAAATTATCGGACGGACACATGATGATGCGGCAGGGGAAGCATTTGACAAGGTGGCCCGTATTCTGGGAATCGGATATCCCGGTGGGCGTGAAATTGAAAGATTGGCAAAAGACGGAAATACTCAGTTTTTGCAATTACCGCACAGCGTGTTTTCCGATAACCCCTACGATTTTAGTTTCTCCGGCTTAAAAACCAATGTAATTAACTATGTTCACAAGCTGGAGCAAAACAGCCAAACCCCGAATAAGGCGGATGTGGCGGCCAGTTTTTGTCACACAATTACCTCTACCTTATGCGATCACTTTATAAAAGCGGCTCTGGATCTTGACATAAAGACACTCGTTTTGGCCGGTGGCGTATCGGCAAACGGCATGCTTCGGGAAAAGGTGAGGCTGGAGGCGGAAAAACACAGTCTTCAGCTATATTTGCCGGAGCTGAAATATTGCGGAGACAATGCGGCCATGATTGCATCGCAGGCATTTTATGAACATAAAAAAGGGGCTATTGCACCTTTGGATTTAAATGCTTATGCAACAATGAGCATTTCTTAAAGTGTAGTACTTGACAAAATGCGAGATTTGATATTAAATATATAATTATTATAAATATAAAAAGGCGGTGATTATCAATGGGGATGAATGTAGCATATAAACTCTTACATACCCATTTGGTCTCCGGTGAACTGAAAAGGGGAACCGAGATCGGAATTCGTATCGATCAGACATTAACGCAAGACGCAACGGGAACCATGGCGTATTTGCAGTTTGAAGCTATGGGCATTGATCGAGTTAAGACCGAACGCTCTGTTGCGTACATTGACCATAATACACTGCAAAACGGTTTTGAGAATGCGGATGACCACAGATACATTCAAACCGTTTGCAAAAAGCATGGCGTGTATTTTTCCCGTCCCGGTAACGGCATTTGCCATCAGGTTCATTTAGAGCGCTTTGGCAAGCCCGGAAAGACGTTGTTAGGCAGTGACTCGCATACTCCGACCGGCGGCGGTATCGGTATGCTGGCTATTGGTGCCGGCGGACTTGACGTTGCCGTTGCGATGGGTGGCGGTGAATATTTCATTACCTGCCCCGGCGTTATTCGTGTAAACTTAACCGGAAAACTGCGCCCCATGGTAAGCGCTAAAGATATTATTCTTGAAGTGCTTCGCCGTATTGACGTGAAAGGCGGCGTGGGTTATATCATTGAATATTGTGGTGAAGGCGTTAAGACATTGACCGTACCTCAGCGCGCCACGATTACCAATATGGGAGCGGAAACAGGCGCCACCACGTCGGTATTCCCGTCGGATGAAATTACCCGCAGTTTCTTGGCTGCACAAGGACGAGAAGGGGACTACACCGAACTTTTTGCCGATGCAGATGCTGAATATGACAAGACTATTGATATTGATTTGAATACTCTTGTTCCGTTGGCGGCTTGCCCTCACAGCCCCGGTAACGTAAAACCGGTTTCGGAACTGGCAGGCATGAAAATCTCTCAGTCCTGCATTGGTTCCTGCACCAACTCGTCTTATCTTGACATGATGACGGTTGCTGCCGTTTTGAAAAATCAGACGGTACATAGCGATGTATCTTTAGCCATTTCTCCCGGCTCTAAGCAAGTGTTTAATATGCTGGCCGCTAATGGCGCATTGGCCGATATGATTGATGCCGGCGCCCGCATTTTAGAGTGTGCTTGCGGCCCTTGCATCGGTATGGGGCAATCGCCCAAGAGTGCCGGCATCTCCTTGCGTACTTTCAACCGCAACTTCGAAGGTCGAAGCGGTACGGAAGATGCTCAGGTCTATCTTGTCAGCCCTGAAACTGCGGCCGTGTCTGCCCTTACAGGCGTTATGACCGATCCGACCACCTTCTCTCTGGATTGTGAAATTGTAATGCCGAATCACTTTACAGTTAACGACAATCTGGTAGATGCCCCTGCAGAGTCTTCGGACATGGTTGAAGTGGAACAGGGCCCGAACATCAAACCGTTCCCCGTCAATGAAGCTATGCCCAGCACCATCAGCAAGCGTGCCTTGTTAATTGTTGGGGATAATATCACCACCGACCATATTATGCCTGCAGGCGCTAAAATACTGCCTTATCGTTCTAACATTCCTAAGCTTTCCGAATCCTGTTTTGTACGTTGCGATGAAGAATTCCCGTCCCGTGCCAGACAGTGGGGTGGAGGCATTATTATCGGTGGCGCCAACTACGGCCAAGGCTCTTCCCGTGAGCATGCCGCATTGGTTCCGCTTTATCTTGGCGTAAAAGCCGTCATTGCCAAGTCCTTTGCTCGTATTCATGCGGCAAACCTGATCAACAACGGTATCATTCCTATTACCTTTGAAAATCCGGATGATTATGACCGTTTTGAGCTTGGTGATGAACTGGAATTGCCCGATGTTCGCAATCGAATTCTTAACGGCGATCCCATTTCCATTGTTAACACCACAAAAAATCTTACATTTACCGGTGTAGTTTCCTTGTCGGAAAGACAGAAACAGATGCTTTGTGCCGGCGGATTATTAAATTATACTAAAAACAGATAAGGAGAATAACCATGACACAGCAACAAAAACAAGCGGCGCTGGAAAAGTTCGCTGCACTTTTGGACAAGCAGGATGCCCGTGTCCAAAAAATGAAGGAACAGGGCGATTTTGTTGATTACAGCAATCTGGACAAGTTAATTATCGGTGTGTGCGGCGGCGACGGTATCGGCCCCATCATCACCAACGAAGCGGCTCGAGTATTGGAGCACATGCTGCAGGATGAAGTAAACGCGGGTAAGGTTGAGTTTCGTGTTATTGACGGCTTGACCATTGAGCGCCGTGTAGAAGTTATGAAAGCCATTCCGGATGACGTACTGGAAGAACTTAAACAGTGCCACGTCATCTTAAAGGGTCCCACCACAACACCTCGTCAGGGCGATCCTTGGCCGAACATTGAAAGTGCCAATGTTGCTATGAGAAAAGAACTGGATCTGTTCGCTAACGTGCGTCCTGTAAAAGTACCCGCTCAGGGCATCGACTGGACCTTCTACAGAGAAAATACCGAAGGTGCATATACCCTTGGTTCCGAGGGTGTCAATGTTGATGACGATTTAGCGTTCGATTTTACTGTAGCCACCAGCGAGGGTTGTCGTCGTATTGCCCGTTTGGCCTTTGATTTTGCCGCTAAATCGGGTAAAAATAAAGTATCCGTCATCACCAAAGCCAACGTTATCAAGACTACTGACGGTAAATTCCTGAACATTTGCAAAGAGGTTGCCAAAGATTATCCTACGGTTGAAATGGATGACTGGTATATTGATATTACCACAGCCAAGCTGATCGATGAAAAGCGCAGAACGGCTTTCCGTGTATTTGTATTGCCTAACCTTTACGGTGACATCATTACCGATGAAGCGGCTGAATTCCAGGGCGGTGTCGGTACTGCCGGCAGCGCTAACATTGGTAAGCGCTATGCCATGTTTGAAGCCATTCACGGCTCGGCTCCCCGTATGATGGATGAAGGCCGTGGCCAGTATGCCGATCCCTGCTCTATGCTGCGCGCTTGCGTTATGCTGTTGTCCCATATCGGCAGACAGGCTTTGGCTGATAAACTGGAGCGTGCCCTTGACATCTGTATGTTTGAGGAAGCGAAGTTGAAAATCACCGGCCGCAATACCGGCGCTACCAGCGAAGAATTCGGCAACTATGTTATGGAGACTCTCAGCAAATTAAACTGAGGTATTGTGAATGATAGATCAGAAGAATATCCGAAATTTCTCAATAATCGCCCACATCGATCACGGCAAGTCTACGCTTGCCGATCGATTGTTGGAGCATACCGGCTCGGTAAACACAAGAGATATGACGGCTCAGATTCTGGACAATATGGATCTGGAAAAAGAGCGCGGAATTACCATTAAAGCACGAGCGGTCAAATTGGAATATCAGGCCCATGATGGTGAAACATACATTTTAAATTTGATAGACACACCCGGACACGTAGACTTTAACTACGAAGTATCCCGCTCTTTGGCGGCTTGCGAAGGTGCTATCCTGATCGTAGACGCCACTCAAGGTATAGAAGCACAGACTCTCGGAAATACCTATTTGGCCATTGATCATAATCTGGAGATCGTCCCTGTCATCAACAAAATGGATTTGCCAAGCGCCGATCCGGAACGAACCATTGAGGAAATCGAAGATATTATCGGACTGCCGGCAGAGGATGCCCCTCGCATTTCGGCAAAAATGGGAACGAACATCGAAGATGTGCTGGAGCATATCGTAACTGATGTTCCTGCCCCTGTCGGAAATCCGGACGCTCCGTTACAAGCACTGATTTTTGACTCTATTTATGACAGTTATCGTGGCGTTATTGTCTACGTACGCATTATGGAAGGGCGTATTCGTGCCGGACAACGCATGAAGCTCATGTCTACGGGAGCAGAATTTGATGTTGTTGAAGTTGGCTATATGAGAGCAACAACACTGGAAAAAGCCGACGAATTAACGGCCGGTGAGGTCGGATATATTACAGCGAGCATCAAAACTGTACGAGATACTCAAGTAGGTGATACGGTAACACTTGCCGAAAATCCGGCGAATGAACCGTTACCGGGCTACAAAAAAGTAAATCCCATGGTGTATTGCGGCATTTATCCGGCAGACGGCGCCCATTATTCCGATCTGCGTGATGCCATGGAAAAGCTGCAATTAAACGATGCGGCGCTTAGTTATGAACCTGAAACATCAGCCGCACTCGGCTTTGGTTTCCGTTGCGGTTTCCTTGGGTTGTTGCACATGGAAATCATACAGGAGCGTTTAGAACGAGAGTATAATTTAGATATTATCACAACCGCCCCCTCAGTTATTTACAAGTTCAAATTGACATCGGGAGAGACCATTTTTATTGATAACCCCACAAATTATCCCTCGCCAACTTCTATTGAATATGCAGAGGAACCGATGGTTTCGGCCCATATATTCTCTCCGACCGAACACGTGGGTGCTGTTATGGATTTATGCCAAGAACGGCGCGGAACCTTTATTGATATGACCTATTTGGACCAAGGGCGTACAAATATTCATTATGAAATGCCGTTAAATGAGATCATTTATGATTTCTTTGATTGCTTAAAATCCCGCACCCATGGTTATGCTTCTTTGGACTATGAGTTTTTGGATTACAAGAGAAGTAACCTTGTTAAGTTGGATATTTTGCTTAATGGCGACGTGATTGATGCACTTTCCTTTATTTTGCATGCTGACCGTGCCTATCCCAAAGCACGGAAGATGGTTGAAAATCTTAAAGAGAATATCCCCAGACAACTTTTTGAGATTCCGGTTCAGGCGGCGATTGGCGGAAAGGTTATCGCCAGAGAAACGGTTAAGGCCGTACGAAAAGACGTTCTGGCTAAGTGTTACGGCGGTGACATTTCCCGAAAGAAGAAACTTCTTGAAAAACAAAAAGAAGGCAAAAAACGTATGCGTCAGTTCGGCTCGGTAGAAGTGCCGGCAGAAGCCTTTATGAGTGTATTGAAATTGGATGTGTAAACATGCGACAAGCACTTGGACTTTATATCCATATCCCGTTTTGCAGGCAAAAGTGTAAATATTGTGATTTTTATTCCGTAACGGCGGATCCTGTATGGGTCCGCCGTTATACTGATGCCGTCATCAATGAGATGGATCAGTACCGTGAACAATTTCATGATTGTCTGTTCGATACGCTTTTCATTGGCGGCGGAACACCTTCGGTTATCGGTTCTTATTTGGTAAAAATTGCGAATCACACCCGTAAAGTATTTCACTTTACAGATAACGCGGAAATGACGTGTGAAGCCAATCCCGAGTCTTTGGACTATGATTTACTGGTACAACTAAGAGAAGCAGGCATAAACCGTATCAGTATGGGAGCTCAGAGTTTCTGCAACGATGAACTTCGGGATTTAGGCAGAATTCATGATAAAGAAGGTATTATTCGCGCCTATCAGGATTGCCTAAAAGCAGGATTTACCAATATCAATATTGATATTATGTTTGGTATTGGCCATCAGCAATGCCAAGAGGAGCACGTTTTTGCATTCTCTAAAACTCTGAAACAGCTGTTACAGTTAGACCCTCCTCATATTTCCTGTTACAATCTGACCGTACAGGAACACACCGTCCTACATCAAACCGTAAGGGATTACAAATTCGCATCGGATGAAAATGAAGATGCGATGTATGAGTTGCTATGTGGTCAACTGGCTGCTCAAGGGTATGAGCATTACGAGATCTCTAATTTTGCCAAACCGAATTTCTTATGCCGTCACAATCTAAAATACTGGAACAGTCAACCGTACCTTGGGCTTGGACCTGCTGCTCACTCCTTTATCGATGGCGTACGGTATTCGCGGGAGTGCAACTTGGAAAACTATATAGCAGGAACCAGCCGGATTATAACGGAAGAACAGATGTCAGCTTCATCATTGGCGTACGAACGGTTGGTAACAGGATTACGTCTGAAAAGCGGTGTTTTTTTTGATGAATTAGCCCCTTACTTTAACCTCGCCGGTATGAAGCCCTTGATGAAGGAATTGTCCAATCATGGGCTTGGCATTATGACCGATACGGGATTTACCTTAACCGAAAAGGGATTTCGAATATCCAATTCTATTATCTGTCGATTGTCTGACTATTATAAAGGATAAGTATTTTCGTATGCTTATCCTTTTTCATTATGGGCATACTAAGGCAAATGAAAAGGGGGATAGGACATGAAAAAGAAATTGGTTCTGATCGGTTGCATAACCGGCATTTTTAATGGGTTACTCGGCGGGGGCGCCGGCATGTTATGCGTACCGCTGTTACGAAAAACCTTACAGGATGATAAAACCGCTCATGCCTACACGGTAGCAACAATTCTGTCGGCCAGCCTTGTCAGCACCGTTATATATTGGTTATACGGGCATATTCAATTAGCGAATTCATGGCGATATGTTTTAGGTGGCGTGATCGCAGCGCCTATTGGTGTTTTTTTATTAAAAAAAGCGAAGCCATCCTTTATTCGGAAAAGCTTCGCTGTCTTTATGATTTATTGTGGATTGAGAATTTGTATTTATGGTTGATATTATAATTGGGTTTATTGTTGGTGTATTAAGCAGTATGGGGTTTGGCGGGGGATCGATACTATTATTGTATCTCACCATGTTTAAGCAAGTCAATCAACGAACGGCGGCAGGAATAAATCTCATATTCTTTCTTCCATGCGCCGCATTATCCACCATATTATTCATCAAGAAAAAGGTTATTCAAAAGGAAATTCTTGTCCCTCTTATGCTGTGTTCGGCGGCCGGAGCGGCTTTGGGCGCATGGATTTCCATGGGTATTGATATCCAGATTCTTCGGCGGGGATTTGGCGTTTTCTTATTGATAATGGGAGTAAAGGATTTATTTAGCAAGACAAAGAATCCACATACGTCTGCAAAATAATGGTGGCGGCCAACGCATCGACGCTTTCTTTGCGTTTTTTTCCTCGCGTATCAGTAAAATTCATGATATTATGCGCATAACTGCTGCTGAGACGCTCATCACTGAACACAATCTCAACATCAATGTTTTTACGCAATAAATCAGCGAAAAGACGAGTTTTTTCCGCTCGCACACCCTCGGTACCATCCATATTCAAAGGCAGCCCCAGCACGATTTTTTCTGCTTTTTCGGTACAGGCAATTTCAGCCGCCTTTTGCGCAGCGCTTTCAATGGATTTATCTTTAATTGTGCCCACAGGTGTCACGATGGGGCAAGCCGTATTTACACGGGCAATGCCGGTTCGGGAATCACCATAATCTATACCAATAATAATCATGCTATTATTATATTTTTTATCGGCATTTTTTGCAAGTATCTTTTTGATTTTTTCTTTACAGATTTTATGAAAAGGTGTATGATATAAGGAGAAACAAACAGAGGTATAATCGTGGATATTAAAGTAGGTAATATTGTCATAACCAAAAAGCCACATCCGTGCGGAAATAATCGATTTGAGGTATTGCGAACCGGATTGGACTTTAAACTCCGCTGTTGCGGATGCGGACACGAGATTATGATTCCTCGCATTAAAATTATAAAAAACATTAAAGGTGTAGAATGATCGATAAATTACACAAAATAGCCGATAAATTCAATGAAATTGACAAAAAGCTCATGGAGCCTTCCATTGTATGCGATCAGGATTTATACCGCAAACTCATGAAGGAAAGAAAAAATCTAGAGCCGATCGTAAATAAATTTCATGAATATCAAGCCGTTTCCGAAGCCTTTCAAGAAGCGGATCAATTACTGCAAACCGAACTGGATGCTGATTTCAAGCAAATGGTAACGGAAGAATATTTTTCCGCCAAAGAGAAATTACCGAAACTGGAAAATGAGCTGAAAATCTTATTGCTGCCAAAGGATGAAGATGACGACAAGAGTGCTATTGTCGAAATCCGTGCCGGTGTTGGGGGAGAAGAGGCCATGCTGTTTGCCGGCGCACTGTTTCGCATGTATAGCATGTATGCCGAAACGCATGGATATAAAATCGATATTCTTTCAGAAAACAACACCGAACTTGGCGGATATAAGGAAATTACATTTCTTGTTGAAGGGGACGGTGTGTACAGCCGCTTGAAATTTGAGAGCGGCGCTCATCGTGTACAACGAGTACCCGAAACGGAATCGTCCGGCCGCATCCATACTTCGGCGGTTACGGTCGCCGTTTTGCCTGAAGCAGATGATGTCACCGTTTTCATTGATCCTAAAGACATTGAAATTGATACCTTCCGATCCTCGGGCGCCGGCGGCCAGCACGTTAACAAAACCTCATCCGCCATTCGTGTTACGCATAAGCCAACCGGTCTTATTGTAGAATGTCAGGACGAGAGAAGCCAATTCAAAAATAAGGATAAGGCACTCAAAATCCTGCGCTCCCGCCTGTATGATCAAAAGCAAAAAGAGCAGGCGGATAAGATATCGGCCGCACGGAAAGATCAAGTGGGATCGGGAGATCGAAGCGAAAGAATCCGAACCTATAATTTCCCGCAAGGCCGCATTACCGATCACCGCATAGGAATGACCATATATAAGCTGGAATCCTTTATGAACGGTGAAATTGATGAAATTCTGGAAGCATTGATTGCCAATGCGCAAGCAGAAAAATTGAAAGCTGATATTGTATGAAAAATTACAACACAGAAATAAAATTTCCCGATACGGATGTCATGCAACAAGCGGCATCATTGATTCGGGCAGGGGAGATTGTTGGGTTCCCGACCGAGACCGTGTACGGCTTGGGAGCAGATGCCAAAAATGCGCAAGCGGTCCGTCGGATCTTTCTGGCGAAGGGTCGCCCGCAAGACAATCCGCTTATTGTGCATATTGCCCAAATGCAGGATATGTATTTGTATGGTGAGAAGATCAATGAGAAGACCAGATTATTGGCTGAAAAATTCTGGCCTGGCCCATTGACGCTCGTTGTGAAAAGTGCACCTTGTATTGCTAAGGAAGTTACCTGTGGCCTCGATACTGTCGGCTTACGGTGTCCGGAAAATGAAATTGCACGCGCCTTGATTGCTATATGCGGCCTGCCGATTGCCGCACCAAGCGCCAATCGTTCGGGACGACCAAGCCCTACGACCGCACAACACGTATTTGAGGATATGAACGGTAATATTCCGCTTATTCTTGATGGTGGGCCGTGCGCTGTTGGTGTTGAAAGCACGGTAATTTCCATGGTCAATGATATACCCTTGCTTTTGCGTCCGGGTATTATCAGCAAGGAAGCTATTGAAGATATTGTTGGGCCGATTGCTGTATCGCCTGCTATAGCGGAACAGTTGCCGGATGATAGCCGCGTGCAGTCTCCCGGTATGAAATATCGGCATTATGCACCAAACTGTCCGCTGTATGTTGTTGATGGCAGTCCGGAGGCAGTTCTGGCATATATCAACAATAACGCAACGGATTCTACCGGCATTTTGTGTTTTGACGGGGAAGAAAACCTATTTACCTGCGGTCATGTCATCAGTCTGGGGGATGCCAACAACGCCCATGCGCTTTCTCAGCATCTTTTTGGAGCGTTACGGCAATTTGACGAGAAAAATACAACACAAATTTACGCCAGAATCTGCCGTAGTGACGGTGAATTTTTAGGAGTATACAACCGCCTACTAAAAGCATCCGGATTTTCCCGCATCGAGGTA
This sequence comes from Eubacteriales bacterium, assembly GCA_045612825.1. Taxonomy (GTDB): domain Bacteria; phylum Bacillota; class Clostridia; order Oscillospirales; family UMGS1783; genus CAKSHC01. The sequence continues at coordinate 1,047 of JAZKZU010000258.1, read as the reverse complement.
TAGGAGGCACTATGAAAAAGATTGGTCTTATTGGTGGTTCCGGTTGCGGAAAAACATCTGTTGCCGACTATTTGACAGGACTTGGACTGGTACATATTGATTGCGACATGATTGCCCGTGAGGTTGTAGAACCCGGCACACCGTGCCTTTCGGAACTTACATCGCATTTCGGAAAGAGCATCTTAAACAGCGATGGCTCTCTAAACCGCAAGGCATTGGCTAATCTTGCCTTTGCCTGCGCAGAACAAACGGAAAAACTCAATCAAATCACGCATAAATACATTTTAGCGCGTACCGATCAATACATTAAAGCTGTATCGGCAAAGGGAGTTATTATTGATGCCGCCGCCTTAGCTGAAAGCGGATACTTGGATACTTGTGATTATGTGATTGCCGTAATTTGCCCAAAATGGAAACGATTATTTCGGATTATGCGTCGAGATAATATTTCCTACCAAGCGGCAAAACATAGACTATCCGCACAAAAACCCGATGATTTCTATTGCTCTTATGCCGATTTTACTATAAACAACAATAGAAATTTTAAGCATCTGAAGAAACAAATTGATCATATTTATAATAAGATTTTTAAATAACAGGAGGATATGGAATTATGGATAAAACATCTGGAGAAGCATTACGTGAAAAACTCTTTTACGAGCCGAAAAACGGCTTTGAGCGCATCAGCCCCAATGAAGAATCTGCTGCATTTTCGTATTGTATTGAATACAAAAATTTCTTAAACCAGGGAAAAACCGAGCGTGAATGCGTAGATTATGCCGTTGAATTGTTGGAAAAGAACGGATTTAAACCCTTCACCTTCAGCGCTACCTACAAGACCGGCGATAAAGTTTACTACAACAACCGTTCTTGCTCTATTATCTTTGCCATTATCGGTTCCATCCCGATGAGCCAAGGTGTTAATATTGCGGCTGCCCATATCGACAGCCCGCGTTTAGACCTGAAGCCTGCACCCGTATATGAGGATAGTGAATTATGTCTGTTTAAGACTCACTATTACGGCGGCATCAAGAAGTATCAATGGAC